>NZ_DBNHSF010000112.1:0-8121 GCF_057143545.1 Candidatus Andeanibacterium sp. | reverse complement strand
GCGCCCCGTGATTGTCGATCAACAAGTCGAGCGCGGCATCCGGCATGGCGCCGGCGAGGTGGATCTCGCCGACCGCAGCAGACGGAATTTCCGCGAGGTACCGATCGGGTGACGTGCCGATATTGTGCGCGCTGACATGAACGTTGTTGAGGTCGAGCAGCAGCCCGCAACCGGTGCGGCGGACGATCTCGCTCAGGAAGTCGCCTTCGCTCCATTCGTGACCTTCGAGTTGCAGGTAATGCGACGGGTTTTCGATCAGGATCTGCCTTCCGAGCGTGTCCTGCACGTGATTGATATTGCGGCACACCGCCACCAGCGCTTCCCGGCAACGCGGGAACGGCAGCAGGTCGGGCACGCAGTGCTGGCCCTGTCGCGACCAGGCGAGGTGTTCGGAGACCAGGAATGGATCGAACCGGTCGACCAGCCGCTTGAACGCGGCAAGATGCGCCGCCTCGGGGAGGCCGGGACTCGCCAGAGACAGACCGATACCATGGATCGAAAGCGGGCGGACGGCACGCAAGGCTTCGAGCATCGCCAGCCGCGGCCCGCCTTCGAGCATGTAGTTCTCGGCATGAACTTCGAACCACAGCCCTGCCGCCGAAGACGCAACTGCCTCGGCGAAATGCTGGGGCTTGAAGCCGACTCCGGCGGTGGGGATCATGGTCCGGGTTCCTGCCTTCAAGTTGCGATCAGCGCTTCACCGGCTTGAGCGAGCCGAAGCCAGCGGGCGTCTTGATCTTGGTGCAGGTGCCCTTCGCGACATACTTCCAGGCATTGCCCTGGTAGTCCTTGCGCGAAGTACCGGCGCAGCTGGTGCCTGCGCCGGCGGCGCAGTCGTTCTTTCCGGCCAGCGAAATGCCGTAACACTTCTCCTTGTTCGGCTGTGGCTTCACCGGTTCTGCATTGGCTATCCCGGCGGCCAGGGTGGCGGCCAGTGCAGCGGTGGCGAGAGTAGCAATCGTTTTCATGGGTTGTTCCTTTGTGTTTCGTTTTCCCCGGTGAATGGTGCGGCGCCCCGTCTGTTGAGGGGGTTCGGGAAACGACGGGGCGCCGCGGTGCCGGTGAGATTGGGGGGGAGGCTTCCGGCACGGATCGGTTAAGGCTGGCGTCAGGGCATCAGGAAGACGTCAGAGGAGAGCAGCACGACGGGCTCGGTGCCCTCGTTCTGCCACCAATGCGCGATGCCTTCGGCCTCGCGGGCAATGTCGCCGCCCTTGTGGACGATCGGCACCGCGCAGCTGCTGCGATGTTCGACGATCGTGCCGCTGACCGTATAGATCAGGGCCGGCCGGCCTTCGTGACTGTGGAAGGGTACGATGCCGCCCGGCTGCACGACCAGCATGCGGGTGCGCAGCTGGCGACCGTCGACGCCGATTTCCTGGCCCAGGTCGATCGAACCGATCACCGTGTCGGTAACGCCTTTGGGCATTGTCGGGTGGCCGGACAGCGGGTTGGCCGATTCCTGGCCCGACGGACAATCGCCGGCGAGTGCAGGAGTAGCAAAGCCGACGGAGGCGACGAGCGCCAGGGCGGCAGAAGTAAGTGTCTTCGAGAACATTGTTAGGCTCCTTGAATGAAATTCATGCGGGGGACTGTTCCCTCCGACGGCCTGAATTTCGCCGAGCCAGCCCTGCGCTTCCAATCGGATTGCAGCATGAATTCGATGCACCCGGCGCATGGCAATGCCCCCGACATTACCTCCGTGCATCGAAACCCAAACGAGAAGGCATTTCAGAAGAACGCGCGAACGAGCAATTATGCGGGAAATTGGAAATCACCCCAATTCCCCGGAGAACGACATGAATTACGTGGAATCAGAATGTCTCGCCCAAAGTGAGCTGCCGCTCGCCGGCCGCGTTGCGGTTGTCACCGGTTCGACCAGCGGCATCGGCCTCGGCATTGCCCGCGCGCTCGCGGAGGCAGGGGCTGGCTTGGTCATCAACGGTCTCGGCAAGATGGACGATATCGAGGTCACTGCCGCCGAGCTCGCCGAGCTGGGCGTCGAGGTCGATTACGATCCGGCCAATCTGTTACTGCCCAGCGGTGCCACTTCGCTGGTCGAAAACACAATCGCCAGGCATGGGCGGCTCGATATCCTGGTCAACAATGCCGGGATGCAGCATGTCAGCCCGATCGAGGATTTCCCCGTCGAACGCTGGGACGCGATCCAGGCGCTCAATCTTTCCGCCGCGTTCCACACCATCCGCACCGCCCTGCCTGCAATGAAGGAGATGGGTTTCGGGCGGATCATCAACGTAGCTTCGGCCCACGGCCTCGTCGCCTCGCCGTTCAAGAGCGCCTATGTCGCGGCCAAGCACGGGGTTCTCGGCCTGACCAAGACAGTAGCGCTGGAAGCCGCGCGCAACGGCGTCACCTGCAATGCGATCTGTCCGGGCTATGTCTGGACCCCGCTGGTCGAACAGCAGATCGAAGATACCGCCAAGGCGCGCGGGATCGACCGCTCACGCGTGATCGAGGATGTACTGCTCGCAGCCCAACCCTCGAAGCGTTTCGCCACGATCGAGGAAGTCGGCGCGCTCGCCGCGTTCCTGGCCGGCCCGATGGCCGGCTCCATCACCGGCGCCTCGATCCCGATCGACGGCGGCTGGACGGCGCAATAGGCCGACCTGACCGATGAGCGCAGATGGCAATTTCCGACGGCCACGCGTGGTGGTAATTGGCGCGGGATTCGGCGGACTGGCAGCTACCAAGGCGCTCGCCCGCGCCCCGGTGGACGTCGTGCTGGTCGACCAGCGCAACCACCACCTGTTCCAGCCGCTGCTCTACCAGGTTGCGACGGCGGCGCTGTCGCCGGCGGACATTGCCGGCCCGATCCGCGCTATCCTCAGCCGGCAGGACAATGCCAGCGTGATGCTCGATAGGGTCACCGGCATCGACGACAAGCGGCGCAACGTCCAGTTGGCCAGCGGCAAATTGCTTACCTACGACTGGCTGGTGATCGCCTCTGGCGCGCAGCACAGCTATTTCGGTCACGACGAGTGGGAACGTTACGCGCCTTCGCTCAAGACGATTGAGGACGCGACCGATCTTCGCCGCAAGGTCCTGCTCGCACTCGAACTCGCCGAAAGCGAGACCGACCAGGCGCGCCGTTCCGCACTGCTAACCTTTGTCGTCATTGGCGGCGGCCCGACCGGGGTCGAGATGGCAGGCGCGATCGCCGAGCTCGCACACCGCACGGTCGGCCGCGATTTCCGCTCGATCACGCCGCATTGCTCGCGCGTGTTGTTGCTCAATCTCGCCCCGCGCCTGCTCGAAGCATTCCCCGAAGAGCTGTCCGCAGTTGCCCTGAACGACCTGACCCAACTCGGCGTCGAAGTCCGCAATTCGACTTCGGTCACCCAGATCGGGCCCGATTTTGTCGAGGCCGGCAGCGAACGGATCGCGACCCACACCGCAGTCTGGGCGGCCGGGGTCAAGGCGTCGCCGGCGGCCGAGTGGCTGGGGTCGACCGCCGATCGCTCCGGCCGGGTGATGGTCGACGACTTGCTCCATCCCACTGGACGCGAGCGGATCTTCGTGATCGGGGACACCGCGCATTGCGCCGGTCCGGATGGCCGGCCGCTACCCGGAATAGCCCCGGTGGCCAAGCAGCAGGGCCGCCACGCAGCGCGCACGATCCTCGCCGAACTCGCGGGCCGCAAACCGGAACCCTTCCGCTACCGCCATTACGGCAATCTGGCGACGATCGGGCGGAGCCGTGCGGTGATCGATTTCGGGCGCTGGCGCGTAACCGGACACCTCGCCTGGCTGTTGTGGTCGACCGCCCACGTGTTCTTCCTGGTCGGCTTTCGCAACCGCCTGTCGGTCGGGCTCAGCCTGGTCTGGAACTACCTCACCTTCGCCCGCCATGCGCGGTTGATCACCGGCGCCTTGCCGGAAGGAAATATCACTCAGCAACAATCACTTGCGGACTCAGGAGCAGAACATGTCTTTCCTTTATGATGAACTTGCCGCGCAGGGTCAGGTGGTCCTCGTCTTCCAGGGCGGCGGTGCGCTCGGCGCCTACCAGATCGGCGTCTACCAGGCGCTCCACGAAGCCGGGATCGTGCCCGACTGGGTGGTCGGAACCTCAATCGGGGCGATCAATGCCTCGCTCATCGCAGGCTCGCCCAAGTCCGAGCGGCTCGCCCGGCTCGAGGAGTTCTGGAAGCGGATCGAGACCCGCGATTATCTCGGACCGCAGCTCTCCGGCTGGTTCGGCCAGATTGCCCGCAACATGGTCTCGCTGACTGCCGGGGTACCGGGATTCTTCGAACCGCGACCAGCCGCCTTCTTCAATCCGCATACCCAGCTGGGGCCGGACGACGCCGGATATTATTCGGTCGCCCCCTTGCGCGAGATTCTCGAGGAACTGGTCGATTTCGACCGGATCAATAACGGGTCGATGCGGCTGTCGGTCGGCGCGTCCAAGGTCCAGTCGAGCGAAATGGTCTATTTCGACAGCAAGGATCGGAAGATCGGGGTCGAGCACATCCTAGCCTCAGGCGCGCTGCCGCCAGCGTTTCCGGCGGTGCGGATCGACGACGAACTTTACTGGGACGGCGGCATCCTGTCGAACACGCCCGTCGAACTCGTCTTCGACGACCATCCGCGCAAGAGCGGTACGATCTTTACCGTCCATTTGTGGAATCCCCATGGCCCCGAGCCCGAGACGATCTGGCAGGTGATGAACCGGCAGAAGGATCTGCAATATTCGAGCCGCGCGGCGTCTCATATCCAGCGCCAGCGCCAGCTTCATCGCTTGCGCCACGTGATCACCGAATTGGCCAAATACGCGCCGCCCGAAGTTACGGCGGACGAGCGCTATTCGGAACTCGTCAGCTACGGCTGCGACACACGGATGCACGTGATCCGCCTGCTCGCGCCCGCGCTCGAGAACGAGGATCATTCGAAAGACATCGACTTCAGCCCCGAAGGCATCCGCCAGCGGCGCGAGGCTGGCTACCGCCACACCAGCAACATTCTCGAGCAGGCTCCGTGGCGCGAAGATTCCGACCCGCTGGCCGGCTTTATTCTGCACGAAGCCCGCGGCGGAGACCTGGTCGACACGCCTGCTCTAGCGAGATGACGAAACATGTGTCCAATGCCATTTCTCGTGCTATTTTTGCGCTGCACAGGGATCAGCCATGACGCACCCACTTGTTGCTGCGCTCGAAGACAAGTTCAGGGAGGTTCGTGACATGGATCTTCCCCTGGGTGATCGGCTGCGGGCCATTGCCGAAGAAGTGCGCCTGCGTAGTCCGCCCTTTGCCGATGCGGTCGATGTTTTCGTGGCGAGGCTGGAGAAAGCCCATGCCGGCGAAGGCGCCCCCAAGGTGGGCGAGGTCATGCCTTCCTTCACCCTGCCCGACCATGACGGAAGACTCGTTTCGCTCGACGAAATCCTTGCCAACGGCCCGGCAGTACTGGCGTTCCACCGCGGGCATTGGTGCCCTTATTGCCGACTCAACATGGTCGGCCTCGCGGAAATTCAGGACAAGGTCGATCCTGCACGAATCGTCGCGATCTCGTCCGAAATGCAGAAATATACCCGCGAGCTGAGAGCAGAGGCCGGCGCCCGATTCCCGTTCCTGACGGATATCGACGGCGGCTATACTCTATCGATCAATCTTGCGATCTGGGTCGACGATTTCATGTCGGGTCTGATCGGCAGCGCCGGTTGGGACATTCCCCACTATCAGGGAGGCAGCGCCTGGATACTGCCGATCCCGGCTGTGTTCATCGTCGATTCCGAGGGAATCGTGCGAACGCGCCATATCGACCCCGACTATCGTCGCCGGATGGAACTGCAGGACGTCATCGAAGAAGTGTGCAAGCTCGCCTGATTTGGCTGCAGCAGTTCAGGCAGCCATGCTGCCGGCCCAGTCCGCGGCGCGCACCAGGTTCAGCAAGGCGCCAGCCTCGCGCGAACGCGGGCGTCCGGCAATCGAATAGACCGCCACGGTCCGCCGCATATCGAGCGCTTCGCAGGGAATATGCACCACGCGGGGAGATTTGAGCGCGCTTGACGGCAGGATAGCGACACCGAGCCGCGCCACCACCAGCGCTTCGAGATCGCGATGAGAATCGACCTGATGCGCCTCTTCGGAACTGAGGCCGACGGTTTCGATGTTCATCTCGGCATGGTCGTTGTCAGAGTGGATCAGCAACCGTTCGCGCCGGATCAATTCGACATCGAGTTCGAGCTCGTTGCGCATGGCAAATTCATGATCGGGTGCGACGACGAGGTCGAACGCTTCGGTAAACATAGGCCAGCAGTCCAGCCGGTCCCAGCTTTCACCCAGCGGCCCGCCAAAGGCAATCTCGATGTCCCCGTTCTTGAGCCATTCGGCGATCTGCGCGCCATTGCCGCGCCGCAGCTTGAGTTGCAGGCCGGGAAATGAGCGATGCATTTCAACCAGCGGCTGGAGCAGGAGATCGAGATCGAGCGCGCGGGCTACTCCGATCGACAGCGAGGCGATGTCGCCGCTCTTGACCTTGGCCGCGAGCGCCTTGGCAGTTATGGCACTATCATAGCACTGCGACAGCAACGGAAGCATGCGCTGTCCGAGTTCGGAAAGGTGGCTGAGCCGGCCTTCGCGCCGGATCAACTCGCCGCCAAGCTCTTCTTCAAGCTGTTTGATCGCGCGAGTCAGCGCCGGCTGGGTGACGTTGCACTGTTCGGCCGCCCTGGTGAAATTGAGCGTCTTCGCTACCGCCAGGAAATAACGGACCTGCTGCATTTCCATTTCGAATTCCCCCTCATCGAATTCAGCCGGAAGGCCGAATCCCGATCAGCGGCAGAGACGCGAAATTGCGCCAAATCCTGCCGACAATCAATCCTGTCCAGATGGCCAAGGCCATCGCTCCGATCGCGACCCAGGCATAGCTGTGGCCCATCGGTATCCCAACCAGCGACAGGTTGTCGTTCCCGCCCGGGATCATCGAGCTGCCGACCCCCATCAGGGCGCCCCCGGCGAGGCAGGCGAGGGCCTGCCTGAGCGAGAAGGGTGCACCCCCCTCCTTGTTCCAGCCGCCGATCACCGCGCCGCCAAGCAGCGCAAAGAACAGCACCAGGTCGGACGGATAAGGAGCAATCGCACGATGCGCCGCGCGGTAAAGCGATTCGGGGTAGGTCCAGGCACCGGCCGCGAGGACGAGGATGACGAACGTCACGCCGATCATTATGGTCGCCTGGTGCGGGTGCCACAGGCGGGCCGCGAACTCACCGCGGCGGCTCCCATGTCCGAGCTGATAGAGCCGGATTGCCAGGAACGGCAGGAACAGGCCCAGCAACAACCATCCGCCGAATGAACTGTTCGAAGCGGGCTGGGCGACGCTGGCCGGAAGCAGCAGTCGGGCATGCGCCAGGCTGCCGAGATAGAAACCCAGGGGAGTCAACAGGAAATGCCAGTCGCGCGATCCGATCCGGGCAACAGACCCGAACACGCAGGCGCCGTTGATCAGGGCGCCCCAGCCTAGCAGCATCCCTCCGGCGACTGCGATCAAACCCGCGGGATAGGCGGTCTTGGGAGCCTCAAGCAAACCGCTGAAGGACGCCAGTACAAGAAGGGCCGAAGCCCACAACCCGCTCTCGGCCAAGGCGAGTATTCGGCCAAAGCGCCGTTCGGACACGGCCTCGCTCACCGCAGCGACCATGCAGGTCCCGCCGCGCTGGATCGCAAAGCCCATCGTGCCCGCGGCCAGGAAAGCTGCGGCAAAGCTCGGCTGGAGCAGGAGTTGTAGATCTTGCTGCATGCTTTCCCCCGGGGGACGGACTCAGGGCGCGGTTGCGGCGCTGGCGATCGAAGTAGCGACGGCAGTCGCCATCGCGAATTGCGCGGACTTGTCCGAGATTTGGTAGCGCTCGGCGATCGTTCGGAAATCGGTCCAGGCGACCCAAACGCTTCCATCCTGTTCCTCGACCACCAGCATGCGGACCGGCCAGTCGAGCCCGGCATAGGCATTCGATTGCAGGAACTGCACGCCAAGCGGGGGATTTCCGAAGATCAGCAGGGACGAGCGGCCAATCTCCAGATCGGCCTGTGCGCCAAGGCCGGACTGGTCGATCTGGTCAAAAAAGCGGATGCCCTTGGCCTGGACGTCGGCCTTGAGCCGGGC
>NZ_DBNHSF010000111.1:0-4816 GCF_057143545.1 Candidatus Andeanibacterium sp. | reverse complement strand
GACGCCCTTGACCACGCGGCCATGGGCGACATCGAGACAGGGGATGACGCGAATGCGGACGGTCATTGCCAGGATCCCATCGCAGTGATCACCACTCCAATTGCGAGTAGAATGACGAATCCCACCTTCATTGGAAAGAACGTTCGCCGAAGGTATAAATGCTGTGAATCGCGTTGTTCACTATTGATCGATGCGGCGCGGAGATTGCGGAACTCCACGAGTAGTTGATGACCGACCAGCACGGTCAGGATCATCAAGGAGGGAGGCAGTAAGTATTTCAGATCGAATATCTTCCAGAGCACGACCCCCGCACCGCCAATTATCAACAACAGATTCCTCATACCCGCGCCGCCATCGCCAGCGCCGCCGCAAGGTCAAGCCGCCCTTCATAGAGCGCCCGCCCGGTAATCACGCCTTCGATCCCCTCATCGGCGTGGATCGCGAGCATGCGGATATCGTCGAGCCCCTTGACCCCGCCCGAAGCGATCACCGGGAGGTCGGTCTGGCGCGCCAGATCGACCGTCGCGTCTATATTGCAGCCCTTCAACAGCCCGTCGCGCCCGATATCGGTAAACAGCAGGCTGGCGACCCCGGCATCTTCGAACCGGCGGGCCATATCGGCCACCGGGACGTCGGACACCTCCGCCCAGCCCTCGGTCGCGACCATCCCGTCACGCGCATCGACCGCGACGACGATGCCGTTCTCCCATTCGCGGGCCATGGCCTTCACGAACTCCGGGTCCTTGAGCGCGGCCGAGCCGATCACCACCCGCGAAACCCCGAGATCGAACCAGCCCGCGACCGCTGCGGGCGTGCGGATCCCGCCGCCGAGCTGGACATGGCCGGGAAAGGCCGCGACGATCGCCTCGACCGCCTCGCGGTTGCGGCTTTCGCCCGCAAAGGCTCCGTCGAGATCGACCACGTGAAGATGTTCCGCCCCGGCTCCGGCGAAGGTCAGCGCCTGTTCGGCCGGGTTGTCGCCATAGATCGTTGCGCGCGCCATATCGCCTTCGGCCAGGCGCACCACCTGGCCCTGCTTGAGGTCGATGGCGGGGAAGACGATCATATCGATCCTCCCCTTTCAGGGGAGGATCTTGAATACCCGAACACCGTTTTCACGGCACCCACTCCAAAAACCGCGCCAGGAAAGCCAACCCATAGGCCTGGCTCTTTTCGGGATGGAACTGGACACCCAGGAGGTTGTCGCGCGCAACCGCCGCGACCAGCCCGCCGCCATGGTCGGTCACCGCCGCCACATGCCGTCCATCATCCGGCACGAAGTGATATGAATGGAGGAAATAAGCCTCGCCTTCCTCGATCAGCTCCGAGCCATCGCCATGATGCGCATGCATCACATCGTTCCAGCCCATATGCGGGACCTTGATCGCCGGATCGGTCACTTCGATCGGGCGCACCTCGCCCGGGATCCAGCCCAGCCCCGGACATTCGCCGTGTTCGAGCCCGCGCGTCGCCAGCAATTGCATCCCGACGCAGATGCCGAGAAACGGGACGCCATCCTCGAGCACGCGCTGCTCGATCGCCTCGACC
The DNA here is from genome assembly GCF_057143545.1 of Candidatus Andeanibacterium sp. Classification (NCBI taxonomy): domain Bacteria; kingdom Pseudomonadati; phylum Pseudomonadota; class Alphaproteobacteria; order Sphingomonadales; family Sphingomonadaceae; genus Candidatus Andeanibacterium; species Candidatus Andeanibacterium sp. Next base: position 3,268 of record NZ_DBNHSF010000111.1, on the reverse strand, counting down.
AGCCCGCCGATCCCGGTCAGGCCTTCGTAACAGGCGCGAAACGAGCCGACGCCGGGCAGCACGATGCGCTTCGCCATCCGGACGAGGTCCGGATCGGCGGTCACCATCACCGATTCCGCCCCTGCTGCCTTCAAGGCATTGTTGACGGAGTGAAGGTTGCCGGCGCCGTAATCGATCAGCGCTAATGGCTCAGCCATGCCTGCTTTCCGCACACCCATCCGGGTGTGCGATCCTCGCTAGACGGGCAGGCAAGCTGCCCCCGCTGTGAGCGGCCAGTCGGCCTCGCGGCGGCTTCGCATCCGAAATTGCCCGCTTAACCACCCAATTGACCCTTGGTGGACGGCACCGCCCCGCCCTTGCGCGGATCGATCTCCACCGCCTGGCGCATCGCGCGGGCAAAGCCCTTGTAGATCGCCTCGCAGATATGGTGGTTGTTCTCGCCATAGAGCAGCTCGATATGAAGCGTGATTCCGACCGCCTGGGCGATCGAGGCGAACCAGTGCGAGAACAGCTCGGTGTCCATTTCGCCGAGCCGTTCCTGCGTGAACCTGGCGTTCCACACACAGTAAGGCCTTCCCGAAATATCGAGCGCGACCCGCGCCAGCGTCTCGTCCATCGGCGAATAGGCATTGCCGTAGCGACCGATTCCGCCGCGGTCGCCGAGCGCATCCGAAATCGCCTGGCCCAGCGCCAGGGCGCTGTCTTCGGTGGTGTGATGCTGGTCGACATGCAGATCGCCGACCACCTTCAGCTTCACGTCGATCAGCGAATGGCGGCTGAATTGCTCGATCATGTGATCGAGGAAGCCGATCCCGGTGGAAATGTCGTAAGCCCCTGTTCCGTCGAGATTTACCTCGACAGAAATGTCGGTCTCCTTGGTCTTCCGGGTGATCGTGGCGCTGCGCATGGCTCGCCTATAGGCTCGTATGCGGGCAAATCAATGATTCGGGCCCGTCTCGAAGCCTCTTGACCGGCCTTCATGGCCCCGTCACTTGTCTTGCCATGAGCGATGATACGCCCGACAGCCTGATCCCTTACGACGAGATCGTGCAGGAAGCCTTGCGCGCCGTGGTCGGCCGCGTGCTGGGCGAGATCGAGGCCGGCGGCGGCGAGCTTCCCGGCAATCACCATTTCTACATCACCTTCAAGACGGCGGCTCCCGGCGTTGCGATCCCCAATCATTTGCGCGAGCGCTTCCCCGACGAAATGACGATCGTGCTGCAAAACAAGTTCTGGGACCTGGCCGTCGACGAGGAAGGGTTCCAGGTCGGGCTGAGCTTCAACCAGGTCCCGGCCAAACTGCAGATACCGTTCGCGGCGATCACCGCGTTCGTCGATCCGGCGGTCGATTTCGGGCTGCAGTTCCAGGCCGCCATTTCCGACATGGAGCCCGAACCGCACGAGGACGCCGAAAACGATTCTCCGGAGCAGGTGGAAGGGCCGCCGATTGAAGAGGCGGGAGATGGTTCGAATGTCGTAACTGTCGATTTCGGACGCAAGAAATAGCCGGGCGAGGAAATCAAGGTCCACCCGGCACGGGAATCCACACAATGGACAATCCACCGGAAAAGTCGAAATCCCGGCCTCCCGAGCGCCCGTCGCCCAGCCCCAATCTCGCTACGGATCTGCTGATCGCGGACATCGCCTTGCGCGGCTTCGCGCGGCTCACGCGGCTGTACATGGAACGCCAACTGGCCAAGGCCAAGCATGATCCGGCGGAAGTCGACAAGGAGATCGACAGGCGCTCGATCACGACGGTGATGGTCCACGCCGCGCTCGCCCGGATCGCCACGCGCTCGGTACCCGGCGCGCTCGCCGTGGGCGGCTGGCTGGCGGGAAAGGTCCTGCTCGAACGGCGCAAGCAGAAGAAAGCCGATGCACTGGCCGAAAAAGAAGCACAAGAAGTTTCGCCCGAGGCTTGATTTGCCAGCCCCGCTTGCGGCAATTGCAGCCATGGCCGGTGCCGATACACTCAAACGCAGGGGGCTGATGTTTGTCCTTTCCTCGCCTTCGGGCGCCGGAAAGACCACGATATCGCGCATGCTGCTGGAAGCCGATGCCGAGATATTCATGTCGGTCTCAGTCACCACCCGTCCGATCCGCCCGGGAGAAGTCGACGGGAAAGACTACCATTTCGTAGACCAGGACACGTTCAAGCGGATGAAGGATGGGAACGAGTTCCTCGAATGGGCGGAAGTCTTCGGCAATTTGTATGGAACACCCAAGGCTCAGATCAAGGAGGGCCTCAAGGACGGCCGCGATTTCCTGTTCGACATCGATTGGCAAGGCACCCAGCAACTCTACCAGCGAATGGAAGTTGACGTAGTGCGCGTGTTCCTGCTGCCGCCCAGCATCGAGGAGCTGGAAGACCGGTTGCGCTCACGCGGTACCGATTCCGACGAGGTGATCAAAAGCCGGATGGAACGCGCCCGCTTCGAAATCAGCCATTGGGACGGCTACGACTATGTCGTGGTCAATGACAATATGCAGTCCTGCTTCGAAAAAGTCCGCGGGATCCTCGGATCCGAAAGACTGCGCCGCGCGCGCCAGACCGGTCTGGTCGATTTCGTGCGCAACCTCACTTCCCCTGCCTGATTCATGAAATCTTCCGAAAGCGGTATGAGGCCCGCCATTCGCCTTATGGTTAAAGGTTAGAAAACACGGTTAAAGAACGGGTTACCATTTCGCGGCTATGACGCTTCGAGACGAGGCTGGAACAGGAAATAGCCGCCATGACGCACCAGATGCAGACGATGTTCGCCACGGCAGAGGGCGAAGAGCGATTTGTCGACAAGGTACGGCGGCAGATCGAAGGCGGCTATCTCGACTCCGCCGAGGTCATGCTGATGTCGGAACTCGCGGCATTGAATCGCGACCTTGCCCATCAATGCATGGAGCTCAAACGCAGCGATGTCCGGCTCGAGGGCTGGCCCGAACTGCTCGACGCGCTCGCCCAATTCGAGGGCGAGGATATCACCGGCATCGCTATCGGCATGGGCAACGAGCTCGATCTGGCGTTCGAAAAGGGCCAACTCCATGTGCCCTACATCACCCTGGGCATCTACAGCGACGGCGGCTACGCCTTCTCCGGCGCGTCGCGCAAGGACCTCCTCGACCAGTTGGCCGGCGACGTCCCGGCCTGGGCGGGCCACGAGGAAGACATCGAAGTCTACATGGAAGTTACGGGGCTGGAAGCGCTCAACACCGCGCTGATCCACCACAAGCAGCGCCATTTCCTGCGCGATCGCCGGACCGCCGAAGCGCCAGA
>NZ_DBNHSF010000110.1:0-5288 GCF_057143545.1 Candidatus Andeanibacterium sp. | reverse complement strand
TATTCGATCCCCAATGTGAATCCGGGCGGGATCGTCCCTGCTGGTCCGACGGTCGACCTCACCCGCCCGCATGACCGCGAGCGGTTAGTGGGCAAGGGGATTTGGGATGGTTTGGCTCCTTAATCCGCATCCCCCGGACTCCACCCCACCGGCAGGTGCAGCGCCGGGAGCTCGATCATGGCGGAGCCGAAGAACACGCGCGAAGAATGGCCGGCGCTGAAAGTGTAGCTTCCCGCGGCGCGGCTCCAGCCAGGATTGTCCGGGTCCCAGACTGCCAGCAGGCGCGGGTCGATCGGGATCGTGACCTTGCCGGTCACGCCCGGTTGCAGGTCGATCTTGGCAAAACCGGCCAGCCGCTTCGGCGCTTCCCAGCCTTCGCCTTCGACATAGACCTGCACCACATCGGCCCCGGCGCGATCGCCGATATTGGTCACATCGAGCGAGAAGACGAGGCCCTGCCCCGTGTTTGTTATGTCCGGATGGGCATAGGCGAAATCGGTGTAGGAGAGGCCATGGCCGAAGGCGAACAGGGGTTCGGCCCCGGTTGTATCAAACCATTTGTAGCCAACCGCCGCGCCTTCATCGTAAATCGCGGTGCCGCTGCGCGGTTCGCCCGGATAGGGCAGCTGGTCGAGACTGGCGGGGAAGGTCACCGGTAAATGTCCCGACGGATTGACCTTGCCGGTGAGCAGATTGGCGATCGCCGCGCCGCCCATCCGCCCGGGATACCAGGCTTCGAGCACGGCCTTCACTTCGCCGAGCCACGGCATCAGCACCGGCCCGCCGGTCTGCAGCACCACCACCGTCTCGGGATTGGCTGCGGCGACCGCAGCAACCAGCGCATCCTGCTCGCCATCGAGATGGAGCGGCACGTCGATGCTCTCGGACGCCCATTGGGTGCCGAATACCAGCGCCATGTCGGAGCTTGCGGCCAGCGCGGCTGCCGCTTCCTGGTCTTCGCCATCGTGATAGACGAACTCCGTGTCTGGCATCAGCGCGCGCAATTCCTCGAGCGGCGAGGACGGGTAGAACACCACAGGGCCCGGCCAGCTGGTCGGCTCGATCCCCGGCACGGCATTGCCGCCATCGGGCCCGCCGCCGGGATAGACCTGGCTCGATCCGCCGCCCGAAATCACGCCCTTGTCGGCATGGCCGCCGATGATCGCGATCCGCCTGGCGCTCGCGGCGAGCGGCAGGATCCCGCCCTCGTTCTTCAACAGGACCGCGCCGGCTTCTGCCGCCTTGCGGCTGACCGCCTCGTCGCCATCGAAATCGATCGCCGCGCCCGCCTGCGTGACCGGGTTGTCGACCAGCCCGTGTTCGAACATCGCGTAGAGGATGCGGCCTGCCATCAGGTCGAGCCGCTCGCCACTCACCTCGCCGGTCCGCACGGCTTCGGCCAAGGCCGCGCCGTAATGGTCGGCGCGCTGGAGCCCGAAACCCGACTCCTGGTCGAGCCCGGCATTGGCCGATTTGGCGGTAGTATGCGCCGCGCCCCAGTCCGACATGACATAGCCCGGCCAGCCCCAATCCTCGCGCAGCACCTGGGTGAGGAGGAAATTGTTCTCGCAGGCCCAGTCGCCATTGACCTTGTTGTAGGCGCACATCACCGAGCCGGGATTGCCGATCTCCATCGCGATCTCGAAGGCGAGCAGGTCGGACATGCGGAAAGCGGCTTCGTCGATCACTGCATCGACCTGCCCGCGGTCGGTCTCCTGCGCGTTGAGCGCGTAATGCTTGGCGGTCGAGACGATGTCGTTCGACTGGATGCCGCGGATTGCTTCGCCCGCGATCACGCCCGCCAGCAGGGGGTCTTCGCCGGCATATTCAAAGTTGCGGCCGTTGCGCGGTTCGCGGATCAGATTGACGCTCCCCGCCAGCATCACATTGAAGCCGTCGGCGCGGGCCTGCCGCCCGATCATCCGCCCGCCTTCATGGGCAATTTGCTGATCCCAGCTGGCCGCGACCGCCAGGCCCGACGGAAGTGCGGTCCGCCCGCGCTTGTCCCGCGCGCCGCCCTGACTGGCGACGCCGATCCCGGCATCGGCCTGCCATTGCGGCGGGATGCCGAGCCGCGCGATGCCGGGGACATAGCCGGCCGAGCCCTGGCGCGCCTCTGGGGGTGCGATGAATTGCGCCGGCGGGAAATCGGTCCCGAAATAGCCTTTGACGAGGAGCAGCTTCTCTTCGGTCGTCATCTGCTCGAGCATGGCCTGGGCCCGCTCTTGCGGCGTGCCGACGGTGTCGGCGGCCATGGTCTGAGCGTGCAACGGGGCCGCGCCGAGGCTCACGGCCGCGCATGTCGCGAGCAGGACAGTCCTGGTCATGAAGTCTCCCGGTCGGTTCCTATTCTGACTTTGCCGCGGCCTCGGCCTTGGACTGATACCAGCCTGCGAGCACATGGAACGCCAGCTTGCGCGCGCCGGTTTCGGAGATCAAGCCCTTGCGGTTCCAGCCGTCCTGGATCTCCGGCCGCTGCCTGCGGGGGGAGCGGAAATCCTTGAGAATCCATGGCGACATCCCGGCCAGCGAGGGGATTGCGTCAGCCATCGCGAGCGTCGCGCGGTAATAGTCGGCCTGGTAGTCCTCGGAGAACTTTCCGGGCCTCTCTTCCTGCCGCCGACCGGCAAGCGCGCCTGCACCGAGCTCGGAAAGGATCAGCGGCTTGTCGCCCGCCAGGCGCCATTCGATCGCGGCCAGTTCGTCCGGGTGATCGGGGCCGTACCAGCCGTTATAGGTGTTGATCGCCAGCACATCGACCGAGGCGGCCAACGGATCGGCCATCAGCATCACCGGGTGGCCTTCGGATTCGTCGCGTTCGGTGAGCAGGGCGGCAGTCACCAGCCGGTCGGGATCGAGCGCCCGCGCATCGGCGATCAGACGGTTGAGGAAGATGCCGCGCGCTTCGCTTACCGGGGTTTCGTTGGCGACGCTCCACAGGGCGATCGAGGCGCGATTGCGGTCGCGCATGATATTCTCGGCGAGCATAAGGCGGGCGGTGGCCAGCGTCTCGGGATTGTCCCACGCGATCCGCCAATAGACCGGGATCTCGCTCCACACGATGAGGCCCATCTCGTCGGCCGCGCGGACCATGGCATCGCCATGCGGATAATGCGCGAGCCGCACGAAATTGCCGTTGAGCCCGTCCTTGACCTCGGCCAGCAGCGCCCGCGCTGCTTCCGGCGTGATGTTGCGGGTTGGATTGACGCCGATTTCCTCCTCATGGATCGAGATCCCGCGCAGAAAGATCGGCTCGCCATTGAGCAGGATCTGCGAACCCCTGGTCGCAATGGTCCGGAACCCGACCTTGTCGACGAAACTGTCGCTCCCGGCAGCGACGCGCAGGACGTAGAGCCGTGGATTGTCGGGCGACCAGCGCTGCAATTCCGCCGGGCGCGGTATGAGGACGCTGGCTTCCCCGCGCGCATCGGTCAGCACCTGGTGGCGTTCGCCGAGCTCGGGCAGGCTGACGACCACGGCGACATTGGCCGCATCCGCACCGTCGAGCACGATAGTGACCTCGATATCCCCGGCATCGGTCAGCCGTGCATGGACGTCGTCGACGAAGGTTGCGGGGAGTTCGATCAGCCTGACCGGGCGGGTAAGGCCGCCATAGGTCTCCCAGTCGGTGACCGGCGGCGGGACCGATGCCTCGCTGCGTTGGGAATCAACACCGACCACCAGCCGGTTTCCGGTACTGCGCAGTCTGCCGGTCACCTCGAAGGTGAACGGGGTGAAGCCGCCTTCATGCGTCCCGACGAATTCGCCGTTGAGCCAGACTTCGGCGGAATAATTGGCCGCGCCGAAGCGCAGGAACTGGCGCTTGCCTTCGCCTGGCGCCGCGTCGAAGCGCTTCTGGTACCACACCAGCCCCTGATAGTGGCGCATCTCGGGCGCGTGGGTCAGCCACGACGAGGGCAGCTCGACCGTCGCCGAGCGATCGAGGTCGTATTCGTAGAGCGCCAGCGGATCGGCGAGCGAAGCTGCTTCGACATCGGTATCGTCGTAACGCCGGTGGCCGGTGCCTGCCGCGCCGCCATGGAACCCGGCCTTGCCGTCGCGATAGGGATCGATCGACCAGGTCCAGGTTCCGTCGAGATCCTGCCCTGCGCGCAGATCTGCCGCCGCCAGCACCGGGCCTTCCGGCAGGAGCTGCGCATGGGCCGGGGCGCAGGCCACTGCCAGCGCGGCGGCCAGCAGGCCTCGGACCATCCCGAATCGATTGAAAACAATTGCGATCATCTCGCTCCCCTCCAATCGGAGAGCAAAGCGAGTGCGCCGCCGCTTGTCAAACGAAGCTGCGCCGGACGCAGGGTGGGAAGCGTCCGGCGCAGCCGGTCCGAAGCAAGGCTGCGGAAAAGTCAGTTCGCGCCGAAGCGCGCGTTGATCCACTCCGACATCAGCTCGAGCGCCTCGGGGGCGAAGGTTTCCTCGATCCGCGCATACTCGCCGACCCCGCCGGTCTCGGCATGCTGGAACAGGTGGTTGAGCCCGTCGAGCTTGACGATGGTGACGTCGGGATTGTCCTTCGTCGCGCCTCTGATCGCTTCGAGGTTGTCGTCCGCCGGAACCTGCAGGTCGAGGCTGCCGTTGAGCGCGAGCAGCGGCACGCGAATCCGGGCGAGGTTGGGGATCGGGTCGTATTTGAGGAAGTACTGGAACCACGGGCCGGTAATCCGGTTGACGATCAGGTCCTTGTCGAAATCCGGCGGGGCGCCCAGCGCCTGCATCGCTTCGGGGGTCAGCACGGCCCTGGCCGCGTCCTTGCCGGAAACGGGATCCGGCGCCTCGGCAATCGCCTTGAGCATCGCCGCCATCACCGGTTCCTGGTCGTTGAGCTGTTTCGGGCTCGCCTCCATGGTCGCGGCAAGCAGCCGCTGCTGCGAGAGCAGCAGCTGGTCGAGATTGGTGCCCGGTCCCGCCAGCAGCACCGCATAGGCGACGTCGGGATTGTCGGCCATCGCGATTGGCGCGATCATCCCGCCTTCGGAATGGCCGACGAAGCCGATCTTGAGCGGATCGATTTCGGACCGCGTCCGCAGGAAGGCGAAGGCGGCGTTGGCGTCGGTCGCGAGGTCGGCCGAGGTCGCGGCATCGTAGGGCGTGTCCGACTTCGATTCGCCGATCCCGCGATCGTCATAGCGCAGCACCGCGATGCCGTTGCGGGTCAGATGGTCGGCGATCACCGCGAAGGGGCGGTGGCCCATCAGCGCTTCGTCGCGATCCTGCCCGCCCGAGCCGGTGATCATCACCGCGGCGGGGAAGGGTCCCTCTCCCTCGGGGATCGT
>NZ_DBNHSF010000109.1:0-4621 GCF_057143545.1 Candidatus Andeanibacterium sp. | reverse complement strand
GACGGCCTTTTCGACGATCTCGTAGGAACAGCGCGCGCTCGACAGGATAAAGCCTGCCGCGGGGTCCTGCCTTGCCTTCGCCAGTGCACCCACGAGCTTGTCCATCGCATTGTGCCGCCCGACATCTTCGCGCGCGAACAGGATCGCGCCGTCTTCCGCTGCGAAGGCGGCGGCATGGGCCGCGCCGGTTGCCTTGCCGAGCGGTTGATGGTCGCGCAGTTCCGATAGTGCCCGGAAGATCGCCGCTTCGCCGAGCACCCCATGCGCCGCTACCTTGGGCAGCGGCTTGGCCACCGCGTCGAGGTTCTCGATCCCGCACAATCCGCATGAACTTTCCGCGACCCTTGTCCGGACCCGCTCGGTCAGTTGCTCGATCCCGAGTCCGGTCAGGCTCGCGCGGACGATCCAGCCCTTCTCTACCTCCGAGACCGAGATGTCACTGCAGTCGCTCGGCTGTTTCGCCAGCCCTTCGGTCAGAGCAAAGCCGAGCGCGAAATCCTCGAGGTCCTGCGGCGTCGCCATCATCACCGCATAGGCGAGACCATTGAATTCGAGCGCCACCGGGACTTCGGGGACCCAGGCTCGCTCGATGCTTTGCCGCGAACCGTCGCGGGCGATTTCGACTGGCTTATCCGGCATCCGAATTGTGCAGATCGCCGGCCTTGGCGAATTCGGTCGCGCGGGTCTGCGGCTCGGGATGGTTGCCTTCGGCGAGGTGGTCGATCGCCGCCGCCGCCAGTTCGTCGAGGTGTGACCGGTCGTCGGCAAAGATCGCCGCCTTCATCCGCGGGTCCCAGAACATGTCGATATGGTTGGCGGTGGCCAGCACCGCCTTGTCATGCCCGATCGCCTGGAAATTGCGCGCGATCTGGTTTGCCATGTACCGCAGCCGGACAAGGTAGTCGCCGCCGCTCATTCGGCGGGCTCCATTTCGGTGTCGTGCTTGATCCGGCGCGATTTTTTCGACCAGCTTTCATAGGTCTCCTGCCAGTCGGTCGGGCCGTTGGACGGGGTGATCTGTACCGCGGTGACCTTGTATTCGGGGCAATTGGTGGCCCAGTCGGAATATTCGGTGGTCACGACATTGGCCTGCGTCGCCGGGTGGTGGAAGGTGGTGTAGACCACGCCCGGTGCGACCCGGTCGGTCACGGCAACGCGCAAGGTCGTCTCGCCGGTGCGGCTTGAAAGCCTGGCCCAGTCGCCATCCTTGAGCCCGCGATTCTCGGCATCGACCGGATGCATTTCCAGCAGGTCCTCGGGGTGCCAGACGGTGTTCGCCGTGCGCCTGGTCTGCGCGCCGACATTGTACTGGCTGAGGATCCGCCCGGTGGTGAGCAGCAGCGGGAAACGCGGGCCGGTCCGCTCGTCGGTCGGGACGTAATCGGTCACCACGAACAGGCCCTTGCCGCGCACGAAGCCCTCGATATGCATCACCGGCGAGCCATCGGGATGCTTTTCGTTGACCGGCCACTGGACCGATCCGCGTTCGAGCAGCATCTCCCACGAAACCCCGGCAAAGCTGCCCGTGAGGCGGGCGATCTCGGCGAGGATTTCGCTCGGATGGGTGTAATTCCATTCCGCGCCGAGCGCATTGGCGAGCAGCTGGGTGACTTCCCAGTCGCCATAGCCATTGGCCGGTTCCATCACCTTGCGCACCGGCTGGATCCGGCGCTCGGCATTGGTGAACGTGCCGTCCTTTTCGAGGAAGGTCGAACCGGGCAGGAAGACATGCGCGTAATTGGCGGTCTCGTTGAGGAACAGGTCATGCACGATGACGCATTCCATCGCCTTGAGCCCGTCGGCGACATGCTGGGTGTTGGGATCGGACTGGAGGATATCCTCGCCCTGGATATAGATCGCCTTGAACGTGCCATCGACCGCTGCGTCGAGCATGTTGTTGATCCTGAGGCCCGGATTGGGATCGAGGCTGACGCCCCAGTCCTTTTCGAACAATTCGCGGGTCGCGCTGTCCGACAAATGGCGATAGCCGGGCAATTCGTGCGGGAAGCTGCCCATGTCGCAGGCGCCCTGGACGTTGTTCTGGCCGCGCAACGGATTCACGCCGACGCCGGGGCGGCCGATATTGCCGGTCACCATGGCGAGGTTGGCGATCGCCATCACGGTCGACGAGCCTTGCGAATGTTCGGTCACGCCGAGGCCGTAATAGATCGCGCCGTTGCCGCCGGTGGCATAGAGCCGCGCGGCCGCGCGCAGGTCCGCAGCAGGTACGCGGGTGACGGGTTCGAGCGTTTCGGGCGAATGGCGCTCGTCCGAGACGAAGCGCGCCCAATCCTCATAGGCCTCGACGTCGCAGCGCTCGCGGATAAAGGCCTCGTTGGCGAGACCTTCGGTGACGATCACATGCGCCATCGCGGTCAGCACCGCGACATTGGTGCCGGGCTGGAGCGGCAGATGATAGGCCGCTTCGATATGCGGCGACTTGACGAGGTCGATCCGGCGTGGATCGACCACGATCAGCTTGGCGCCCTGGCGCAGGCGGCGCTTCATGCGGCTGGCGAATACCGGATGGCCGTCGGTCGGGTTGGCGCCGATCACCATGATCACGTCGGAATGACGGACACTGTCGAAATCCTGCGTGCCCGCGCTGGTCCCGAAGGTGGTCTTGAGGCCGTAACCGGTCGGCGAATGGCAGACGCGGGCACAGGTATCGACATTGTTCGCGCCGAACACGGAGCGGACCAGCTTCTGGACGAGATAGGTCTCTTCATTGGTGCAGCGGCTCGAAGTGATCCCGCCCAGCGCCATCGCGCCATGTTTGGCCTTGATCGCCTTGATCTTGCTGGAAGCGAATTCGAGCGCCTCCTCCCAGCTTACTTCCTGCCACGGATCCTGGATGCTCTCGCGGATCATCGGGGTAGTGATGCGGTCCTGGTGGTTGGCATAACCATAGGCGAACCGCCCCTTGACGCAGCTGTGCCCGCGATTGGCCTTGCCGTCCTTGTAGGGCACCATCCGGACCAATTGTTCGCCGCGCATCTCGGCGCGGAAGGTGCAGCCGACCCCACAATAGGCGCAGGTGGTGACGACGGCGCGCTCGGGCTTGCCATGTTCCTTGACGCTCTTTTCCATCAGCGCGCTGGTCGGGCAGGCCTGCACGCAGGCGCCGCAGCTGACGCATTCGGACGAGAGGAAATCGTCGCCGGTCTGGCCGGCGCTGATCTTCGAGGCGAAGCCGCGCCCGTCGACCGTCAGCGCGAAGGTCCCCTGGGTCTCGTCGCAGGCGCGCACGCAGCGCGAACAGACGATGCATTTATCGGGCGTGAAATCGAAATAGGGGTTCGAGGTGTCGACCTCCTGGCGCATGTGATTGGCGCCGTCATAGCCATAGCGCACGTCGCGCAGGCCGACATTGGCCGCCTCGTCCTGCAGCTCGCAATCGTTGTTGGCGCTGCAGGTCAGGCAATCGAGCGGATGATCGGAAATATAGAGTTCCATCACCCCGCGGCGCAGCTTTTCGAGGCGCTTGGTCTGGGTGTGGACGACCATGCCTTCGCCTACAGGCGTGGTGCAGCTGGCGGGCGTGCCGCGCGCGCCCTCGATCTCGACGAGGCACATCCGGCACGAACCGAAGCTGTTGAGGCTGTCGGTGGCGCAAAGCTTGGGGATCTTGCCGCCGCTTTCGGACGCCGCGCGCATCACGCTGGTACCGGCAGGCACAGTGACCTTGCGACCGTCGATCGTCAGCGTGACCTTTTCGTCCGCTGCGACCTCTGGCGTCCCGAAGTCGGCCTGGCGCTCATATCCCATTACGAATCTCCATGGCGGTCAGATCCGCCTGCGTATTGATATTAGCAGGTTTCCTGCAGCTTTTCACGGCCTTCGCGCCGATTGCTTCGGCAAAGGCCAACATCGAATGCCGTTCTTGTGACTCAAGCAAGGTTTCCAACCGGTTTGCCGCCCTTGCCGGCCAATGTCCGATGACCGGCTGGTCGGCGAGGTAGCAGGGCGGAGGGGAGAGCAATTCGAGCAAATCATCGGGCAGGTCGGGCGAGTCCACACCGCAGGTCAGGACGCTTTCGAAATCGGCATCGAGCGCATGATGCAGCCCGGCGGCAATCCCTCCCAACGGCCCCATGCCGGCATGGGGCCAGTCGGGAATACAGGGCGCAGGGCCGGTCTCGCGCCCCGCGATCACGACATGCTCGCACATCCCCGATAGCGCATCGACCGCGCGCGACAGCAAGGTCCGGCCTGCGAGTTCGGCCAAAGCCTTGTCGCTGCCGAACCGGCTCGATTGTCCGCCTGCAAGGACCACGCCCAAGATCACTCCGGGTTCAGCCCTTGAAGTCTTCGGGCCAGTGCCTGAGCGCGCTCATCACCGGATAGGGGGTGAAGCCGCCAAGCGCACAGAGCGAGCCGAACTTCATGGTTTCGCAGAGGTCTTCCAGCAGCTGGATCTCTTCTTCCTGCGTCCGGCCGCGTTTGGGCATGTTGTGCATCTGCGGCTCGAGCTCGACGCCCGACAATTGGCGTCCTCCCGCCCGGATGCGATCGATCACTTCGACCCCGCGGACCGCGCCGATCCGGCAGGGCGTGCATTTGCCGCAGCTTTCCGCCGCGCAGAACTCCATCGCGAACCGCGCCATGGCGCCCATGTCGG
>NZ_DBNHSF010000108.1:0-10904 GCF_057143545.1 Candidatus Andeanibacterium sp. | reverse complement strand
CGCGCGCCTTGGTTGCGCTCGGCGAACTGGCCGAAGCGGAAACCGCGCTCGGCCTTGCCCGGCGGGATTCGCCGCAAAACGCCGAGGGGTGGCTGCTGTCGGCCACGCTGTCGCGCAGGCTTGGGCAGCTCGACCGAGCGCAGGCCCAGATTGTAACCGCAGCCGGCCTCGATCCGCTGAACCCGGCCATCGGCCTTGAAGCGGGGCTGATTGCGGTGCTGTCGGATCGCGACGAGGCAGCGCTCAAGAGCTGGCGCTCGGTAGTCGAGATTGCGCCCGACGCGCCCGAAGCGCAAACCGCGCGCGACTATATCGCGCAGTTGGAAGGCGACCAAGGATGATCCCGCTTTCCGTCCTCGACCTTGTACCGGTCCGCGAAGGCGAAGGCGTCCGCGAGGCGATGGCGCATGCCGCGAACTATGCAAGGGCCGCGGAAGCGGCCGGTTACAAGCGCTTCTGGATCGCCGAGCATCACCTGACCGAAGGCGTCGCCGGGGGCGCAACTTCAGTGGTTATTTCGCATATCGGGCATGCAACCAGCACGATCCGGATCGGGGCCGGCGGGATCATGCTGCCCAATCACAATCCCTTCGTGATCGCGGAGCAATTCGGCACACTCGACGCCATGTTCCCCGGCCGGGTCGACCTCGGATTGGGGCGCGCGCCCGGTGCGGCGCAGATCCTTGGCCAGGCCTTGCGCAAGAATCTCGGCCAGGCGGCAGAATATTTCCCGCAGGACGTGGTCGAATTGCGCGCTCTGCTGACCGGAGATGTCGCGCTCCCGATTACTGCGACGCCGGGCCTTGGGGCCAATGTCGAAATGTGGATGCTGGGATCGAGCCTGTTCGGCGCCCAGCTCGCCGCCCGGCTCGGGATGCCTTATGCTTTTGCGAGCCATTTCGCTCCCGACCATCTCGACGAGGCGCTGGCGATCTATCGTCGCGATTTTCGGCCGTCGACTTCAATGGAAAGGCCGCATGTCATGGTAGCGATGAGCGTGATTGCCGGCGAAACCGACGAGGAAGCCGCGTTCCTCGCTTCGTCGCAGGACCAGGCCTTCGTGCGCCTCAGGACGGGTGACCCCGGCAAGCTGCCGCCCCCGAAGGAAGGCTTTCGCGAGAACCTCCCGCCCGAGCTCCAGCCGATCATTTCGCGGCTCGAAATCGCTCGGGCGATCGGCGGTCCGGCAACAATTCGTGAAAAGATCGAGGCCTTTGCCAGTTTGACGCAGGCCGACGAAATCATCGTTTCGGGAGCGACCTATGCCAACGAGGCCCGTTGCCGTTCGCTCCAGATCACGATGGAGGCCCTGGCGGGCTAGGACGAAGCCGTCGCGGGGCAGACAGCCGAAGCCCTCACGGCTGCGCCTTGAAGCACGGTTTCATCCGGTCTAATGTGCGACTGAATGATACTCGAATGAGTAATAAAATTTCAGGGTCCGGCTATCGGTGCCCGAAGGGAGCAGCCAGATGGCGTCGGCCAAGGGCCACAAACCGATTGCGAACAACAGCCCGCTTGCGAACAAGCTCGCCCGCCGGATCGGCGCTAGCCTGCTACCCGGTGAGCCGAAATTGCGGCCCGAGCGGCTATTGGAAGCTTCGAATCGTCTGCTTCATGCCGCAAGGCGCAAGGCGCATGGCGAGCCCGCGATCGTACTCCACAGCGGAAGCAACGGACATCGCTATCTCGGGATCGCGATCGTCAATGACGACATGCCCTTCCTGGTAGACTCGGTCGCCGCGACTATTGCCGCGCAAGGTCTCGCAATCGACTGCCTGGTCCACCCGGTCGTTTCGGTAACCCGCGGCAAGACCGGCAGACTGGTCGATATCGGCAAGGGAGATTGCAGGGAAAGCTACATCTACATCGAAACCCAGCGAATCGACGCCAAGGAGCGCAACCGGCTGTCCCGGGCATTGGAAGAAGCCCTGGCCGATGTTCGAGCGGCGGTTTCCGACTGGCCAAAAATGCAAGAACTGATGGAAGCCGATGCCGAGCGCACCCAAGGCGAGGAGGGCGCGCTATTGTTGCGCTGGCTCGCAAACGGAATGCTGACCCAACTCGGGCATGTGACCCGCCAGCGCGATGGCCGCCAGCGCGGCCGATTGGGGATCTGCCGGACGAGCGCCCGAACCCTGCTTTCGGACGAGACCTACCAGCGGGCATTCGAATGGTTCGACACGCGCGGGTCCGAGGGAGTTGCCCGTGCGCCCTTGATAGTCAAGGCGAACCGGATTTCGAAGGTTCATCGCCGGGTGCCGCTCGACCTGTTCATGGTCCCCATTATCGAGAATGGGAAAGTCGCTGCGTTGTCGGTCCATGCCGGGATCTGGACCAGCGCATCGTTGCATGAAGCGCCTGCCAATGTCCCGCGTCTGCGGACCCAGATTGCCCGCATGGCCGACAGGCTCGGTTTCACGAAGAACAGCCATGACGGCAACGCTCTGTCCCATGTCGTTGCCGCGCTGCCGCGCGACTTGTTGATCACCTTCTCGGATGTCGACTTCGAAAAAGTGGTGACGACGATGATGGTGCTGGTGCAGCGCCCGCGTCCGCGGCTGGTGCTGGTGGCGGCGGGGCTCGAGCGGCATCTGTTCGCCTTCGTCTGGCTGCCGCGCGACATGCTCTCGACCGATACGCGCCTGCGCATTCAGGAGATGATCGAACACGCATCGGGCGGCGAGGTGCTCGATTGGGGCGTCCAGGTCGAGGGCGGCAACCTCGCGCTGATCCGTTCGGTAGTGGACATCAGGGGCGGTCATCGCTCGGTCGACGAGAACGCGCTCGACGAACAGCTTCAGGCGATGCTGCGCGGCTGGTCCGAAGCAGTCGAGAGCGAAATCGAAAAGACCGGAGCGACCAGCCGGGCAGCCGCCCTTGCCGCGCTTTACGCCGAGAGCTTCCCGGTCAATTATCGGGTCGACTATGGCCCCGGGGAAGCCGCTCTGGATATCCTCCGGCTGCGCCACCTCCAGGCGCAATCCCAGCATGGCGATCCCGGCCGCGATGCCCGGCTCTATCGCCTGCCGAGCGACGAGAACGGCCGGCTCAGGCTCAAGATTTACCAGCCCGGCGGCAGCATGCCGCTATCCGACGCAGTTCCGGCACTGGAGAATTTCGGCTTCAGGGTGCTCGCGGAAATACCCACGCCGCTCCAAAATGGCGCCTTGGCGACAATCCACGATTTCATGCTCGAATTGCCTCGCGGAGGCGATGCCGCAACTGTTCTTGAGCGTCAGGGCGAAATCGAGGAAGCGCTGTGCGCGGTGCTGAACAACCATGCGGAAGACGATGTTTTCAACCGCTTGACGGTCGGCGCGGCCTTGTCCGCGCGCTGCGCCAACCTCCTGCGGGCCGTTTACCGCTATCTTCGCCAGACCGGCTTCAACGTCACGATCTATCCCGTGGTCGATGCGCTCGACGAGGCAGTCGACGTGACCAACGGACTGATTGCGCTGTTCGGCGCGCGGCACGATCCGGCCTTCAAGGGCAATCGGAAAAAGGCCGAGGAGGCGGCCGAACAGCAGATCAGGGACGGTCTCGCCAAGGTCGAATCGATCGGCAACGACCGGATCCTGCGGCGCTACCATGCGGTGTTGGGCGCAGTGCTGCGAACCAATCAATATGCGGCCGGTCCGGATGAAGCGCTCGCCTACAAGATCGATTCGTCGCTTGTGCCGGCGCTTCCCCGCCCCATTCCCTGGCGCGAAATCTTCGTCTATTCGCGCCGGATCGAGGGCATCCACCTGCGGGCCGGGCCGGTTGCCCGAGGTGGCATCCGCTGGTCGGACCGGCGCGACGATTACCGGACCGAAATCCTCGGGCTGATGAAGGCCCAGCGGGTCAAGAACGCGGTGATCGTCCCGACCGGCGCAAAAGGCGGCTTCCTGCCGAAGCGATTGCCCGACCCCCGTTACGACCGCGATGGCTGGGCCGCCGAAGGGCAGGCAAGTTACGAGATCTTCATCCGCAGCCTGCTTTCGATCACCGACAATATCGTCGACGACAAGGTCGTCCACCCGCCGGGCATCGTCATTCGCGACGGCGAAGACCCCTATTTCGTGGTCGCTGCCGACAAGGGAACGGCGCGCTTTTCGGACGTCGCGAATAATATCGCCGAGTCCCGCGACTTCTGGCTCGACGATGCCTTCGCCAGCGGCGGATCGCACGGTTACGATCACAAGGCGATGGGCATCACCGCCCGCGGGGCATGGCTATCGGTCCAGCGTCATTTCCTCGAACTGGGAGTCGACGTCCAGAAGGATCCGGTGCGGGTGATTGGCTGTGGCGACATGTCGGGCGACGTGTTCGGAAACGGGATGCTGTTATCGAAGGCGATAAAGCTGATTGGTGCATTCGATCACCGGCATATTTTCATCGATCCCGACCCCGATCCGGGTGCGAGCTGGAAAGAGCGCAAGCGCCTGTTCGATTTGCTGCGCTCGAGCTGGGATGATTACGACAAGTCGCTTATTTCGCGTGGGGGCGGGGTGTTTCCGCGCAGCCTGAAACGTATTCCGCTCTCGAATGCGGCGCGGAAGGCGCTCGGCACCGAGGCCGCGGAACTCGAACCCGACAAGCTCATCGCCGCCCTGCTCAAGGCCCCGGCCGACCTGTTGTGGTTCGGCGGCATCGGGACCTATGTGAAGAGCGCCGCGGAAAACAACGTCGCCGTGGGCGATCCTGCCAACGATGCCTTGCGCGTCAATGGCAGGGAGATCCGCGCCAAGGTGATCGGCGAAGGGGCCAATCTTGGCTGTACCCAAGCCGGGCGGATCGAATATGCCCTCTCGGGCGGCCGCATCAATACCGATTTCATCGACAATTCGGCCGGCGTCGATTGTTCGGACAACGAGGTGAATATCAAGATCGCTTTCGCCGCTGCCAAGCGCGCCGGCAAGTTGACCGAAAAACGCCGCGATGCGCTGCTTGTCGAAATGACGGACGAAGTCGCTTCGATCGTGCTCGAGGACAATCGCCTCCAGGCGCTCGCCTTGTCGATTGCAGAGGAGGGCGGGTCCGAGGCAATTCCTTCCTATATGAGGCTGATCGACGAGCTCGAAAGCCTGGGCGAACTCGATCGCGAAACCGAGGGGCTGGCCGAGGACGAGGTGCTGGCAAGGCGGGTGGCCGACGAACACGGCCTGACCCGCCCCGAGCTCGCCGTCCTTTTGTCAAGCACCAAGCTCATGCTGCAGAACGCGATCGAACAAAGCTCGCTGGACGAGGACGTATCGCTGGTTCCGATGCTGCTGGAAGCGTTCCCGCAGCCGATGCGCGAAAGGTTTCGCAGCGAAATCCTCTCACACCGTCTCCGCAACCAATTGGTGGCAACCAAACTCGCCAACCGGATCATTAACCGCATGGGGATGATCCATCCGTTCGAAATTGCGGAAGAGGAAGGGGCATCGCTCGACCATGTCGCCGCAGCCTTTGTCTGCGCTGGCAAGCTGTTCGGAATGGAGGCCGTCTGGTCTCGGTTCGAGACCTCGCCGATGGCCGAGAATGCCAGGCTCATGCTGTTCGCCCGAACCGCCCTGGCGCTGAGGAACCACATGGCCGATCTCCTGCGCGCCGGCGCCGGGAACATCCCGCCATCGAAGCTGATATCGGAACTTTCGCCCGTCATCGAAGAGCTTGCGACCTGCAAGGAGGAATTGCTTGCCAAGGAAGCGCGAACCCATTCGGCGCGCCTGAAGGACGAATTCAGGAAGGCAGGCGTGCCGGCAAAAGAGGCGGAAATGGCCGCGCATCTGTTCGACATGGATGGTTCGGTCGGGCTTGCAAGGCTCGCGGTCGATACAAGAATCCCGGTGAATAGCATCACTGCTGCCTTCACCAATCTCGGCGAGCGGCTCGGCCTCGACTGGGCGCAGGGCTGCGCGGCCACGATGAATCCGTCCGATCCGTGGGAACGATTGCTGGTTGCCGGCCTCGCGCGCGACTTCCAGCAAATGCGTTTCGACCTCTTGCGAAGGCTGGCGGTTGCAGGGGGCGCCAAGGCCAATCCGATCAAGGCCGTAGAAGGCTGGGCCGAGAGGCACTCGACTGCGATTGGGCAATTTCGGGCAATGATCGCGCGCGCGCAGGATTCCGCTCCGGTCGAGCCGACCGTTCTGGCCCAGATTGCCAGCCAGGCACGCAACCTGCTGGCGAGGTAGGCATGGATCCGGTGTCAATCTACGACGTCATCATTGTCGGCACCGGCCATGGCGGCGCGCAAGCGGCGATCGCGCTGCGCCAGAACGGATTCGAGGGCTCGATCCTTCTGCTGGGCAAGGACAGCGAACCGCCTTACGAGCGCCCGCCCCTGTCGAAAGACTATCTTGCCGGCGAGAAGCCTTTTGAACGGATCCTGATCCGCCCGCGGCAATTCTGGCACGAGCGGAACATCGAGCTGAAGATGGGTGCCTTTGTTTCGGAAATCGATCCGCTCGGTCATTCGCTGAAGGCCGGCGACGAGGTGCTGGGCTACCACAAGCTGATCTGGGCCGGCGGCGGCGAAGCCCGCAGGCTTTCGTGTCCGGGCGCGGAGCTGGGCGGCATCCATACAATCCGTGCCAAGCAGGACAGCGACGCAATCATGGCCGAACTCAAGGCAGGCGCGCGCAAGATTGTGGTGATCGGCGGCGGCTATATCGGGCTGGAAGCGGCGGCAGTTTTGCGCAAGCTCGATTGCCAGGTGACCGTGCTCGAACTCGAACCGCGCCTGCTCTCAAGGGTGGCGGGAGCAGAACTCGCCGAATTCTATGCCGCCGAACATCGCGTCCACGGGGTGGATATCCGCTGCAACACCAGGGTCGAACGGATCGAAGGCGCCGACGGACGGGTTGGCGCAGTCGCGCTGGAGGATGGAGCAACAATCCCGGCCGACATGGTCGTGGTCGGAATCGGGATCGTGCCTTCGGTTGGGCCGCTGGTGCTGGCGGGAGCTTCCGGGGGGAATGGCGTCAATGTCGATCCCTATTGCCGGACCACGCTCGACGACATCTACGCAGTGGGCGACTGCGCGGCACACGCCAGCCCGTTTGCGGCAGGCGAAGTCGTGCGGGTGGAATCGGTCCAGAATGCCACCGACATGGCGACCACGGCGGCCAAGGCGATCTGCGGCGACAAGCAGCCCTACGAGGCGATGCCGTGGTTCTGGTCGAACCAGTACGATTTGCGCCTGCAGACCGTCGGGCTGAACCAGGGCCATGACGACACAGTGCTGCGCGGCGACCCGGCGAGCCGCAGCTTCAGCGTCGTCTATCTGCGCGGCGGCAAGGTCATCGCGCTCGATTGCGTCAATGCGACCCGCGACTTTGTCCAGGGCCGCAAGCTGATCGAGTATCAGACCGAAGTGACGAGGGACGAACTGGCCAACGCCGACATCCCGCTCAAGGATTTGCTCTGAGCTCGTCCAGAGCCCAGCGCGCCGCTTCCGCGACCACGGGATCGGGATCGGAGCATAGCTCCACGACCTGCGGCAACAACGCCCGGTTCCCGCTGTTTCCCGCCGCGATCAGGCAGTTCCTGACGAAGCGGTCGCGCCCCGTCCGCTTGATCGGCGAGCCCGAGAATTTCGAGCGAAACGCCGCATCGTCGAGCGCCAGCAATTCGGACAGGTCCGGTTCGACCAGGTCCTCGCGCGGGGCCAGCCGGGCGTGGCGCGCCGCGACTTCGGCAAACTTGTTCCACGGACACACCGCGAGGCAATCGTCGCAGCCATAGATGCGGTTGCCCATCGGCTTGCGGAATTCCTCGGGTATCGGCCCCTTGTGCTCGATCGTGAGGTAGGAAATGCAGCGCCGTGCATCGAGCCGGTAGGGCACCGGGAAAGCGTCTGTCGGGCACGCGACCTGGCAGGCAGTGCAGCTTCCGCAGCGGTCTTGATGCGGCTCGCCGGGTTCGAACGGCAAGGTGGTGTAGATCTCGCCCAGGAACAGCCAATTGCCATGGGTGCGGCTGACCAGGTTCGTGTGCTTGCCCTGCCAGCCGATCCCGGCGGCTTCGGCCAGCGGCTTTTCCATCACCGGGGCGGTGTCGACGAACACCTTGACCTCGGCTGCCAGACCTTCCCTTGCAGCCTGCGCCACCAGCCAGCGGGCCAGCGCCTTGAGCGCCTGCTTCATCACGTCGTGATAGTCCCGGCCCTGAGCATAGACCGATATCCGCGCCTTTTCGGGATCGCCTTCGAGCGCCAGCGGATCGACCTCGGGCGCATAGGACATGCCCAACGCGATCACGCTCTGCGCCTCGGGCCACAGGCTTTGCGGGCCCTTGCGCTGCTCGGCGCGCGTTTCCATCCACGCCATCTCGCCGTGATTGCCGGCCGCGAGCCATTCACCGAGCCTTCGCGCGCTTTCGGGATCGTCCGTGGCGGGCGCGAAACCGATCGCGGCAAAGCCGAACTTCCTCGCCTCTTCGGCCAAGCCTTGCCTCAACCTTGCGAGGGCAGCGGAATTAACCAAGTTCGGTGTTGCTCCCTTGCACTTGCGAGGGTTAACTCATCCTCATGAATATCGAGCTAGGGGATCGCCCCGCAATCGACAACCATGCAAGGGGCGACGGGCGGCCGCTGGCAATCGAGGCCAGGGGGCTGGTCAAGCGGTTCGACGGAACCGTCGCGGTCGACGGGGTCGACATCTCCGTTCCCGAGGGTTCGATTTACGGCATTCTTGGGCCCAACGGTGCCGGCAAGACGACGACGCTGCGCATGCTGCTGGGCATCATCGATCCCGACAAGGGTATCCGCCGCGTGCTGGGGCATGACCGCCCGCACGATGTTGCACGGCTGATCGGTTACCTGCCCGAAGAGCGGGGCCTTTATCCCGCGATGAAAGCCATCGAGGCGATTGCCTTCATGGGCGCCCTGCGCGGCGTGCCGTTGGACGAAGGGCGCAGGCGCGGGCGCGAGCTGCTCGAGGATTACGGACTGGGCTATGCTGCCGACCGGCAGATCCGCCAGCTGTCCAAGGGCATGGCCCAGACCGTGCAATTGCTCGGCACGCTGGTTCACCGTCCGAGACTGGTGGTGTTCGACGAGCCGTTTTCAGGACTCGACGCAATCAACCAGGGCAAGCTCGAACGGATGATCCGGGGCCTGGCGGACAACGGGACCACGGTGATCTTCTCGACCCATGTCATCGCCCATGCCGAGCGCCTGTGCGAGCGGATCGCGATCATTGCGGGCGGCAAGGTGCCGTTCGAAGGTGCGGTCGATGTCGCACGCGACCGGATCCCGCCGCAGGTCAGGCTCGAAACCCGCAGCCGCGAGGGTGCGTGGCGCGATGCGCTCCCCGCCGACGCCCGCCGCGAAGGGGACTTCTTCTATTTTTCGCTACCCGAGAACGGGATCGAGCCGCTGCTGCGGGCGCTGATCGAAGGCGAAGCGGGCATCCTTTCGCTTTCGATCGAGCGGGCCGGGTTGCATGACGCCTTCGTCGCGATCGCGGGCGAAGCGGCCGCCAAGGCGCTCGAGGAATCCCCGGAGGAGGACCGCAAGTGAGCGCGCAGCGCCTCACCATCTGGCAGGCGGCCTATGTGGTCGCCCGGCGCGATTTCGTGGCGATCCTGTTCAGCCGCGCGTTCATCTTCTTCCTACTGGGACCGCTCTTCCCGCTGTTTGTCGGACTGATGGCAGGCGGGATCGGGGCGCAAGTGCAAAGCAGCACCGCACCGCCCGAAATCGGTCTGGCCATGAGCGCCGCAGACGCGCAGGCCATGCAGCGGGCTCGCGACGAGCTGAGCGAGGATCCCGGCCTGACGATCCCGGAGATGGTCGTGCTGCAGGAGGTGGAGCCTGGACAGCACTTCGATGCCGTCGAATTCCTGTCGTCGAAGAAGGGCAATATCTCCGCGGTAGTCACCGGTTCGATCGCCAATCCGGTGCTGACGGCCCCCGGCGGCCAGCTGGACAATTGGAGGGGTTCGGTTGCGCTGGTGGCCGCCCGGGCGAGTTCAACCAGCGTCGAGCCGTATCCCGAAGTCGAGACCGTCGCCGTGGCCAGCAGCGGGGCTACCCAGAAGCGCGGCCAGATGTTTACCGCACAGGCGGGCCAGACATTGCTGTTCCTGCTGATCATGTTGCTCGCCGGGATGGTGCTTTCCAACCTGGTCGAGGAAAAGGGCAACAAGATCATCGAGGTCCTCGCGGCAGCGATCCCGATGGATGCGGTGTTCCTCGGCAAGCTGTTTGCCATGCTGGCGGTGTCCATCGTGGGCGTCACGGTATGGGGAATGGTCGGTGGTGGGATCGTCCTGCTGGCCGGAACCGAGGGCACCATCGGCGGCATGATCGACCGCCTGCCGACACCCGGCGTCGGCTGGCCGCTCTTCTTCCTGTTCGGAGTGATCTATTTCGCGATGGGCTATTTGCTGCTCGGCTCGATCTTTCTCTCGGTCGGCTCGATGGCCGCGACGGTCCGCGAAGTTCAAACGCTTTCGATGCCAGCCACCATGGCCCAATTGATGGTGTTCTTCTTCGCCAGTTTCGCGCTGACCGACAGCGGCGGGCCGATCGAGCTTGCCGCAATCGCCTTCCCGCTCAGTTCGCCTTATGCGATGTTCGCCCGGGCCGCGACCCAGACCACGCTTTGGCCGCACTTGCTCGCCCTGGCCTGGCAGGTCCTGTGGGTCGCGCTGTTCATCAAGGCCGGCGCGGCCTTGTTCCGCAAGCGGGTGATGAAATCGGGGCCGCAAGCGCTGAAGAAGAGGCGCCGCAGCCTTGCGGCGATCATCAGGGGCAGGCCGGCCGTTCAGGATGGGTAAGTTTTGCTTCCCTTACACGAGGTGATGTAAGAGGAGCCGCATATGTACGACTTCAATCCCGAGAGGCGGAGAATCCTGGGCTGGCTGGGAGCGGGTGCGGCGCTGACCTTCGGGTTCGCAATCGTCAGCCAGAACGCCACCGCGGCCAAGGG
>NZ_DBNHSF010000107.1:0-8174 GCF_057143545.1 Candidatus Andeanibacterium sp. | reverse complement strand
CGCGCTTCGGGCGAAATGCGGGTGGTGCTGATCGGCTGGATCCGGTCGCTATCGGCCGACAGCCGCCCGTATGTCGAGCCAAGCTTGAACGCGACCGCCAAGGCAATCGCGATCATCAGCCATTGTTCGAACGTGAAGCCCATTCGGGCAGTATAGGGCAGATCAGGCGCCGCACCAATCCACGCGCGGCCCGCCCCAGCTTTCGGCGAGGCCTTCGGCGACCAGCACCTGGCCGAGGCTCTGCCCGCCGCGCTGGGCGACCATCAACCGCCTTCCATAGGAATCGAACGTCCGGTCGGCTGGCTGGAGTTCGAACGGCCCGGCATTGAGCAAGTCGATGAGGCGGCTGGTCGCCTGCTGGCCGATCTCCCGTTCCAGGTTGCAGCCGGGACTGGCGACCTCGGGCGTGTCGATATCGGCGATGCGGATCCTGGTTCCCTGGTACCACAGCGTGTCGCCGTCGACGACGCAGGTGAAGCGGTCGCTCGCGCAACGCGCGAAGGTATCGGTCACGGTGGTCGCATTGCTCGCGGTGAGACGTCCGGAGAGCTGGGGTTGGCCGGCTTCGATATCGTCGGCACTGGTCGGCCAGACCCGCTCCTGCCATTCGGCCTCGGTCATCGCGAACAGCCGCTGGACTTCGGGCGAAAGCTCGTCCGCCCCGTCGGTTCCGCCGAACGGCAAGGCGTCCCACGCGAACACGCTGGCAAAGGCGAGGACCGACAGCCCGCCGACCAGCAGCGCGAATTGCCGTTCCTTGCGCTGCCTGGGCGCGCGCGGCCCCTTGCGCCAGGAGTGCCCGCCGCGCTGCAGCGGCATGGCTCCGTAAGGCTTGTCGAAATAATCGGGCATGGCGCAAACGCTACGCCCCCGATGGCCAAGATTGTATTAAGGGCTAACCCTGTCGGGTCGTTTACCTAGCCGCTCCGCGCCATCCGCCCTTTCCTACTCCCGAGCGAGCCGCTAAGGCGCGCGGACTGTTTGCAGGAGGGTGGCGCGATGAGCGCAGGCCAGGACAAGACGATGCTCTCCAAGGCGGAAACGCTGATCGAGGCGCTGCCCTATTTCCAGCGCTATGCCGGGCGCACTTTCGTCGTCAAATATGGCGGCCACGCGATGGGCGATCCCAAGGCGGCGCGCGAGTTTGCCGAGGATATCGTGCTTCTGAAGGCGGTCGGGATCAACCCGGTGGTGGTCCATGGCGGCGGGCCGCAGATCGGCGCGATGCTCAAGAAGCTCGGGGTCGAGAGCGAATTCGTCGATGGGCTGAGGGTGACCGACAAGGCGACCGCCGAAATCGCCGAAATGGTCCTGTCGGGCGCGATCAACAAGGAGCTGGTCGGCTGGATCAACAATGCCGGGGGCAAGGCGATCGGCCTGTCTGGCAAGGACGGCAAGATGGTCACCGCGACCAAGGTCACCCGCACGACCAAGGACCCCGAAAGCAATATCGAGCAGGCGATCGACCTCGGTTGTGTCGGCGAGCCGAGCCATGTCGATACCAAGGTGCTCAAGACCGCCAGCGATGCCGGGATGATCCCGATCGTCGCGCCGATCGGCGCGGGCGAGGACGGGCACACCTACAATATCAACGCCGACACCATGGCCGGGGCGATCGCCGCGGCGCTGGGCGCGGCGCGGCTGTTCCTGCTGACCGATGTCCCGGGCGTGCTCGGCAAGGATGGCAAACTCCTCACCGATTTGACCCCGAAAGACATTGCGCGGCTGAGGGATGACGGGACGATCTCGGGCGGGATGATCCCCAAGCTCGAAACCTGCGTCCACGCGGTCGAGGCCGGGTGCGAGGCGGCGGTGGTGCTCGACGGGCGGGTGCCGCATGCAATGCTGCTCGAATTCTTCACCTCGCGCGGCGCGGGCACGCTGATCAGGGCCGAATGAACGCGATCCCGGCATTCCGTATTGTGCGGTTGATACACCGCCCCCGGCTCGGCTAGGCAGGCGGCAGCACACTTTTCGAAAGGCGCGGCACAGTGGGTGGATTCCTGATTCTCGACATCCTCGGCATGATCATCAACGTGATCGTGATGCTGGTGATCATCCAGTTCATCATCGGCCTGTTGTTCGCATTCAACGTCGTCAGCTCGCGCAACGATTTCCTGTTCCAGGTCTATCGCTCGATCAATTCGCTGCTCGAGCCGGTTCTGCGACCGATAAGGCGGATCATGCCCGAGACCGGCGCGATCGACTTTTCGCCGCTGGTGCTGATCCTCGGCCTGACGATCATCCAGCGGATCCTCTTTTCCCTGCTTCTGGGAGCGTAATCGATGAGTGCAGCGCTGATTGACGGGAAGGCCTTTGCCGAAGGCCTCCGCCAACGGATCGGGACCTATGCATCGCAGTTCGAGGCCAAGGCGGGCCGCAAGGCCGGGCTGGCGGTGGTGCTGGTCGGCGAGGACCCGGCGAGCGAGGTCTATGTCCGCTCCAAGGGCAAGGCCACCCTCTCCGCGGGGATGAACAGCTACGAATACAAGCTGCCTGCCGACACCAGCGAGGCCGAGCTGATCGCCAAGGTCGAGGAACTGAACGCCGATCCCAATGTCGACGGCATCCTCGTCCAGCTGCCATTGCCCAAGGGGCTCGACGAACAGGCGGTGATCTCGACCATCGATCCCGACAAGGATGTCGACGGCTTCCATATCATCAATGCCGGTCGCCTCTCGGTCGGCCAGAAGGGCTTTGTGCCCTGCACGCCGCTCGGTTGCCTGATGCTGCTCAAGGACCGCCTCGGCGATCTGTCGGGCCTGGACGCGGTCGTGGTCGGGCGTTCGAACATCGTCGGCAAGCCGATGGCGCAGCTCCTGACCGATGCGAACTGCACGGTTACCATCGCCCATAGCCGCACGCGCGACCTGCCCGGGGTCGTGCGCCGTGCGGATATCGTGATCGCGGCGGTCGGCCGCCCAGAAATGGTCAAGGGCGACTGGATCAAGCCCGGCGCGGTGGTGATCGATGTCGGGATCAACCGGATCGACACCGAGGATGGCAAGACAAAGCTGGTCGGCGATGTCGATTTCGCTTCCGCGCGCGAGGTGGCCTCGGCGATCACCCCGGTGCCGGGAGGGGTCGGCCCGATGACGATTGCCGTGCTCTTGAGAAATGCGCTGGTCTCGGCCTATCGCCGCGAGGGCATCGCGCTCGATGAGGATGCGCTGTGATGAGCGGGCGGGCAGCAATCGTCGCGCTGTTTTCCGGTGCGGCGCTGCTCGCCGCCTGTTCGGGGCCGAATGTCGATCGCAATCGCTTTACCCGCAACCTCAAGCCCGTCGCGCAGCCTGGGCAGGTGGTCGCAACCGAACTCGGTTTTGCCGCCATGGCGCGCGACCAGGGCCAGTGGACCGCCTTTGCCGAATACGCCGCCGACGATGCGGTGATGTTCGTGCCCGAACCGGTCAATGCCAGGGAATGGCTTAAGGGGCGGGACAACCCGCCGCAAGCTGTGACCTGGGAGCCGCACCAGGTCTGGTCGAGCTGCGACGGCTCGCTGGCGGTTTCGACCGGCGCCTACCAGCAGCCCGACGGGCAGGTCGGACGGTTCGTCACGGTCTGGGAGCGGCAGGAAAGGGACGGCAGCTACAAATTCGTGCTCGATATGGGCGAACCGCTCGACAAGCCGCTGGCCGAGCCCGAAATGGTCCAGGCCGAAGTGGCCGACTGCGAAGGCGAACGTGAAATCGTCAATTGGCACCAGCGGCTCGACCAGCTGGGCATTGGACTTGGCAGTTCGCAAGACGACACGCTGGCCTATTACTGGGAAGTGAATGCGGACGGTAGCCGGACGATCTCGGTCAGGATGATGCGCGATGGCGCGATGCACGAAGTGCTTGCGGTCGAAGGCGGCCGATAGGCGACTGAATGCTCGAACTCTTCCTCTCGGCCTTTGTCACGCTGTTCGTGGTGATCGACCCTCCGGGTTGCGCGCCGATCTATGCCGGCATGTCGCGCGAGGCGGGACCGGCGCAGCAACGCAGGATGGCGATCAAGGCAAGCTTCATTGCCGCGCTCATCCTGTTCGGCTTTGCGCTGTTTGGCGCGGAACTGCTAAGCGCGCTGCATATCGAGCTCGACAGTTTCCGGATCGCGGGTGGCATCCTGCTGTTCTTCATCGCCGCCGAGATGGTGTTCGAACGGCGCACCAAGCGGCGCGAGGAACGGGTCGAGAAGATCCTGGCAACGCCCGAAGTGGAAGATGTCTCGGTCTTCCCGATGGCGATGCCGATGATTGCCGGGCCGGGCTCGATCGCGACAGTGATGCTGCTGGTGAACGAGGCCAGCGGAACCGAAGCCACCTTGACCGTGTTCGCCGCGCTCGCTGTGGTGCTGCTGCTGACCATGATCGCCCTGCTCGCCGCCGGGCCGTTGATCCGGCTGCTGGGCACCAGCGTCGAAGGCGCGATCACCCGCCTCCTGGGCGTGCTGCTGGCGGCGCTCGCCGCGCAATATGTGATCGACGGGCTCAAGGGCAGTTTCGGGATCTAGATCCTCCCCCGAAGGGGAGGGGCTAATTACTGCAGCGTTACCCGGCCCTGGTCGCCATCATGGCGACCGAAAAACGCCATCAGCTGGGTCAGCAATTCGCAACGCGCGCGAATGTTCGACGCTTCCAACAGCGCCTGCTTGGCCGCGACGTCGAACGGCGCGATCTGGCTCACGCCGTTGATCAGCGAGACGTCGTCGAGCCGCGCGACCGAATCCCAGTCGACCGAATAGCCCTGCCGGTCGGCAAATTCGCGCGCCTCGCGTTCGAAGCTGGCGCGTTCGACCGCGCTCAGTACGTCGTCATCGTCGTCCTCGATCAATTCGGCCTCGACCTGCCGGAACGGGGTGGTCGCGTCGAGTTCGCGCAGCAGGCGAAAGCGGTGCTCGCCTTCGAGCACGATGTTGAACCGCCCGTCCTCGAGCGCCTCGACTTCGCCGATCTTGCCGACGCAGCCGATCGAGAACAGCGGCGAGCCTTCCGCCATGGCTTGCGGCTGGATCATCGCAATCCGCCGGTCGCGCGCGAGCGAATCCTGCACCAGCGCGCGATAGCGCGGCTCGAAGATATGCAGCGGCAATTGCAACCCCGGGAACAGGATCGCGCCCGGGAGAGGAAAGATCGAGAGGCGTTTGCTCGACAATTCGGCCCGCATCTCAGCCGAACAGCAGCAGCGAGAGCTTGCGGCGCTGGCTCGCGACCCACGGGTCTTCCAGCCCGACCGCTTCGAAGATCTGCAACAGTCTGGCCTTGGCCGCGCCGTCGTTCCATTCGGGATCGGCTTCGATCATCTTGAGCAGCGTGGCTGCGGCATCGTCGCGCGCACCACCCGCAAAGGCAGCACCAGCATAGGCAAGCTGAGCGTCCATGTCGCCCGGTGCAGCTTCCGCTGCCGCACGCAATCGCGCCAGCTCCTCGGCGTCCTGCGGGGCCTCGCTGGCCAGTTCAAGCAGGCTCAGGGCCTGGGCTATGGCCGGGTCGCGCTTAAGCTCTTCGGGCAGTTCGTCGAGCGCCGCCTTTGCCTGGTCGGCATGGCCGGCGGCGATCAGCGAACGGATCAGCCCCGAATGGGCGGCGGCGCTGTCGGGCGCCATCTGTGCGATCTGGAGGAAGATCCCAGCGGCGCGCTCGCCATCGCCGGCGGCCAGGACGTCCTCGCCCATCGCCAGCAGCGGCTCGATGTCCTGGGCCGGTGAATCGCCATCGGGCTTGATCGGCAGCTTGGACAGCAATTCGTCGAAAACTTGCCGCAGCTGGCTCTCGCTGCGGGCATTGGTGAGATCGGCGACCGGCTGGCCCTGGAACATGGCATAGACCGTCGGGATCGATCGCACCTGGAACTGGGCCGCGATGAATTTCTCTTCATCGACATTGATCTTGGCGAGGGCCACGCCCTTGTCGGCGTATTCGGCCGTGACTTTTTCGAGCACCGGAGCCAGCGCCTTGCACGGCCCGCACCATTCGGCCCAGAAATCGAGGATCACAAGCTTCGTCATCGAAGGTTCGACGACCTCCGCCTTGAAGCGCTCCACCGCCTTCTGTTCTTCGATATTGAGGCCCATGCTTGCCAAGGGATGCTCCCGTCTTCGCCGCGTTCTCGGTGCCTAATGTGGCCCTTCCTGACCGTTTGTGAAGGGGCGATCTCGGCAAGCGGCGAGAATCCACTTTCCCCCTTGCCCGCGCCTTGGGTGGGTGCTAACCGCGCGCCTCCCCTCCCGGACGAACCTGACCGGGAGCGCCAGTGAGCGGGCGTAGCTCAGGGGTAGAGCACAACCTTGCCAAGGTTGGGGTCGTGAGTTCGAATCTCATCGCCCGCTCCAGTTTTCCTGCATTACCGGCTCAGTCGTCGCATTCCTCGCTGGTTGCGGCATCTTCCGCGGCGTTGCCCGCTGCCCGGCCGAGCGCGCCGCCCAAGGCACCGCCGAGTGCGCCGCCCAATCCGCCCAGTCCCCTGCGCTTGGGCTTGCAGGGCTGCACCTGCTCATCCTGCTCAAGGCCCATGGTCATGCCCTGCATTTCCATCCAGCTGGTCATCGAGCGGTGCCGGATGCGCGCGGTCCATTCGAGGTTCCACGGCACGCCGGCCTGGGTCGGCCGCGGAGGATAGGAAAAATTCTCTTCCGGCCCGAAGGCGGTGAAGCTGCCCAGGCGGAAATCGGGGGCGGCGTTGGTCACTTCGACAGGGACGATGCAGCTGGTCGTCTGCGGCGACATCACCGAACCGTCCTCTACCAGCGAAGCCACTTGGGCTGGCGAAAGCCAGTCCGCGAGCCCGCCTCCGAACTGACGTGTGGAACTCGACGACCACATGACCATGTCGCCCATTTCGCCGCCGGGCCCCTGTTTGCCTCCGAACAGCGAGGTGTAATAGCCGGTCGCATCGCCCACCGCGGCCCAGGTCAGCAAGGTCGAGCCGCTCGGATTGGGCGTCGACTTCAAGGCGATCGGAGCCATGAAATCCTTGCTCAGGACGAAATTGATGTCGGGTGAATAATTGCCCGAGACGCGATGCGCGCCGATCAGCGAGCTATCGGGCCTGGCGTATTTGCCGTCTTCGGCCGGCCAGCGACCGAACGTCCGGCTGTTTTCGAGGTTCGGCCCCCAGTCGCGCAGGATCGTGCTGGTCCACGGGCTATCGCCCGGCGGTAACTCCCCGCGCGCGAGCTTTTCGAGGTCGATGACATAGGGCTGGCCCGCGGGCGCATGCTCGCCGCAGCCCCAGAAGATCAGGATGCGGCCCTTTGGCAGATCGCCAGGACGCATGTTGGGGATCTCGTCGACCGGGCCGCGTTCGCTCACCGGCGTCACCAGTTCGACCGATCTTCCCAGCTTGGCATTGGGCGGCATGAAATGTTCCGCTTCGGGCTTGCCCTTTTCGGGGGCGTCGGAAGAGCCCAGCCGGAGCAAGAGTTCGTGCTGGACCTGGCTCCCGCCGCCGCCCATCATCATCCGGGACATATTCATCTGGCCGGGTTGGCCGACGCCGGAAATCGTTCCGGCGCGCATGTCGTAGCGCCCGATCGGGCCGCTGTCGGGGCCGTCTTGCGCCATCAGCGGCAAGGCAAGGAATCCGGCGGCGATCGCGCCAGCGGACACGGCAATCGAAAGTCTGGATTTCATGGTGCGAGTCTCTCAAGTGAAGAGGTGCGCAAATTACTCTCGTTCAAGGAGAATTGCGCGCGGATTCTGCATCTGCGAGCGATTCTCACCGGGGCGAAATCACGGTCTGTCCTGGTGCATTGCGCGCTCGACTCTTGGGCTCGCGCCGATTAGCGATGCAGGCCGATGGGAGAGTGGCTCATGGGAATCCTGGAAGGCCAGGTCGCGCTGGTCACTGGCGCGGGACGCGGCTTCGGGCGCGCGATTGCCGAGCGCTTCGCGAGCGAAGGGGCTAAGGTCGCATTGCTGGCGCGTTCGCTCGACCAGCTCGAAGACGTTGCCGAAGCGATCCGCAGCGCTGGTGGCGACGCCCTGGCGATCGCCTGCGACGTCACCGATCCGGCTTCGATCGATGCCGCCGTTTCGCGGGCCGAGAGCGAACTTGGCCCGGTCGACCTGCTGGTCAACAATGCCGGGGTGCCGGGGCCGTTCGGGCCGATCTGGAAAGTCGATCCCGAGGCCTGGTGGAACGCACAAAGGATCCATATCCGCGCGCCGATGCTGTTCCTGCACCGCGTGC
>NZ_DBNHSF010000106.1:0-6949 GCF_057143545.1 Candidatus Andeanibacterium sp. | reverse complement strand
GGGCATTTCGCCCCGCGCGCGGTCGCCTTCGAGCCGCGCTTTGCCAGCGGGGCAGTCTGGGGCGCGAACCATAATTGGCGCGAAGTGCAGGACAGGCGTATCCGCCGCGAGGGCGAAAACCCGGTCCCGCATTACTGGCAGCATGTGTTCTGGGCCTTCGGCGCGAGCGACATGGACGATTTCCTCAGCCGGTCGGCCGAAATGACCCTCGACGGGGTGATGGAGCGGATTTCCGTACCCTTCCTTGTCACCCACGGCGCGAAGGACCGCCAGATCAGCGTCGATTATGCGCATCAGTCCTATGACCGGCTGGTCAACTCGCCGCGCCGCGAGCTCAAGATCTTCACCGAACGCGAGGGCGGGGTCGAGCATGTCGGGGCGGACAACATGTCCTTCGGCCGCGACTATATCGCCGACTGGTTCGCCGAGACGCTGGGAGGACAGGCAGCTTGAGCAGTACCGCGAATCGACTGCGCTATGTCCGGCGCGAGACATTGGTCAGCGCCCTGATCAACGCAGTGATCAGTGTCGGATTCTTCCTCATTGTCTTCGGTTTAAGCGCGCCAGTCCCGGTTTGGGGACTCGGCAATTACGTTTTTGATTTTCTCCCGCAAGGTTTTGCTGTTTCCTTCTTCGGTAGCCTGGTTCCGGCTCAAATGGCTGCAAGGGCGTTGCCTAAGGAAGCCGTTGCTTCCGGCATCGATCCAGCGCCCTCATTCGCCGCATCGCTGGGCAATTCAGTCGTGAAGGGTGCTGCAGCCGGTCTGGCAGGAACATTGCTGTTCGCGGCCCTGTTTTGGCTTTTCGGTCTCCAGGAACTCGCAACGGGACCAGCGCTGGCGATCAAGCTGTCCTACGGCGCCCTTCTCGGCGGAAGCGTGACCTGGCTGACGCTTACCCGGTTGTTGGTTGCGCGATGACCGCTTTGCCGATCCTCCACTTCGCTCCAGGGACTTGCGCGCGTGTGCCGTTGATCGCGCTCGAGGAGATTGGCGAGCCGTTCGAAACTCGGCTGGTGGCGTTCATGGCGGGCGGCCACCGCAGGCCCGATTTCCTGGCCAAGAACCCGGCGGGCAAGGTTCCGGTGCTCGAATTTGACGATGCAGTGCTCACGCAGAACAGCGCCATCCTGCAATTCCTCGCCAGGAAATTTCCCGAAGCGAAGCTGCTGCCCTTGACCGGCGACCCGCTCGGCGATGCGAGCGTCCAGGCGCAACTCGCCTGGTTTTCCGCCGATCTTCACCCGCTCGTTACCCGCATCCGTATGCCCCGGTTCCTTTGCGACCTCGAAGGCGGCCCGGCGCGGGTGCGCGAGCTGGCAGGCGAGGCGATGGCATTCCAGTTGCGGTGTCTTGAGGACGACCTCGGCAAGCAGCCCTGGGTGCTGGGCGAGGCGTGGTCTCTGCTCGATGCCTACCTGTTCTGGGTGTGGTTCCGGATTACCGGCGCGGGCTTTCCCGAAGACCAATTCCCAAACATCGCCGCGCATCATGAACGGATGCGCGAACGGCCGTCCGTCCGGCGCACGCTCGCTCGCGAGGCAGCCGCACTTTCCGAACTCGAAGTGGCCGGTCTTGCCGTCCCCCTGGATTGATAGAGGATCCCCCATATGCCGATTGCACCGTTTCGCCGGATTGTCACAGGACACGACGCCGAAGGTAATGCCATCTTCCTGGAAGACGGGCCGCCGCCGCGTGTCGCCAAGATCGGCGAGGAAATCGGACCTTGGTTCTACGAAGTGTGGAACACGCGCGAAACGCCGGTCAGGATCACTGCCAATGGCCGCGAGCCAGCGGAGGAGCGCATCGTCCTTGCCCCGCCGAAAAACGGCACGCGTATCCGGGTGCTCGACATCCCGCCCGAAGACGACCGGATGGAAACAATCAGCCCAGAGGAAGCCAAGGCCCATTTCGCGATGATCGGTGCAGGCGACGCGTCGTCGTTCAAGGACGCGCACGCGCGGCATGCCTTCATGCACCGGACCGAAACAGTGGACTACGGCATCGTGCTGGAAGGGGAGGTAACCCTCATCCTCGACATCGGCGAGACCGTGGTCCGCGCGGGCGACATCGTCATTCAGCAAGGAACGAACCACGGCTGGGCCAACCGCTCGGGCAAGAATTGCCGGATTGCCTTCATCCTGATCGACGGTGAGTTTGCGGAAGGCCTTTCGTGAGACTTGCCACTCGCCCCAACGGTACTCCCGATGGAGAGCTGATCGTCGTATCGGCGGACGGCGCAAGGTGCCGGCCGGTCGGTGGCAGATGGACTTGTCTCAGGCTTGCCCTTGAACACTGGGGCGAGGCCGAGCCGGACTTGCGGGCGATCAATCCCGAAGACGGTGAATTGCTGCCCCTCGCGAACCTCCTCGCTCCCATGCCGCGCGCCTGGCAATGGCTCGACGGATCGGCTTTCCAGGCCCATGCCGACCTGATGCAGGTCGCCTTCGGCCACGAGAAGATCGAGCATGCCAGGCCGCTGATGTACCAGGGCATGTCGGACCGCTTCCTCGGCCCGCGTGAGGATGTGCCGTTCCCCGACGAAGCGCTCGGGATCGATTTCGAGGGCGAGTTCGGCGTGATTGTCGATGCTGTCCCGATGGGAACGGGCGCCGGCGAGGCGTTGAAGCACATCAAGCTGGTCGTCCAGATCAACGACTGGTCGCTGCGCGCGCTGGCGGTCGAGGAGATGAATACCGGCTTCGGCTGGGTCCAGGCCAAGCCCGCCTGCTCGATGGCGCCATTCGCAGTGACGCCCGACGAGCTGGGCGATGCGTGGCGCGACGGGCGCGTCTGCCTCGACCTTGAAATCGACTGGAACGGAAAGCGTTTTGGCGCCGCCAATGGCCGCGAAATGGCGTTCGGTTTTCACGAACTGGTCGCCCACGCCGCAACCACGCGCGATCTGGTAGCGGGCACGATCATCGGCTCGGGTACCGTCGCGAACTCCAATTACGCCGACGTGGGCTCAAGTTGCATTTCGGAGCGACGTGCAATCGAAATCATCGCCAAGGGCAAGCCGGAAACCTCCTTCCTGGCATTCGATGACCGGGTTCGCATGGAGGCGCGCGCCGAGGACGGGAGCGCACCCTTCGGCGCGATCGACCAGATCGTGGTCCGTCGCGGCGAGGCCATTTGAGCAATGCCGGCTTCAGGCGATGAGCTTGAGCCGAAGTATCGCATGCCGCTCGCTTTCGGGCCAGCACCTGGCCCGCGAAACCTTCCCGCCAACCAGCGTCGTCGCCGCTACGAAAAGGAACTGATTTCGTTCACGATTTCTGCGCGTACGGATGCAGACCTGCTGGTGCGGTTCCTGCCTGAAGGGATTTCGCTCACAGGTGAAGCCCGGCTTGAAGTGAGCGTGACTTGCTTCCGCAAGATCGGCTGGCTTGCCGGCCGCGGATACGACATCCTCATGGTCCGCATTCCGGCATGCTGGGAGGAGAGCGGTGCCGCGCATTCGGGATATTTCGTACCGGTCGTCTGGGAAAACATGGCCGATCCGATCATTACCGGCCGTGAAGAGCTGGGCTGGTCAAAGATCTATGCCGATATAGACGTGTCGTCCGCAGGCTTCGATTCCTGGCATTGCCTGGCATCATGGGATGGCCACCGCTTCTTCGAATTGGAGGCGGCCGGCTTCGAGGTCTTGTCTACGAATGGATCGCCACCGCCGCTTCCGATGGTCTTCGAAAAGTATGTTCCTGCAACCGGGAGCCCCCTCTCGCCCGACGCCCGTTATCTGACGATCAACGAACTCGAGGGTCCGCCTCCGCTTGTCCGGTCAATCGCCAAGGGATCGGGCACATTCGGCTTTCGCCCGGCCACGTGGGAGGAAATGCCGACACAATTTCCGATCGCAACCGCACTCGCTTCGCTTCCGCTACACGAGTTTAGCAGCGTGATCCGGCTTGAAGCCTCAGGGGGTGGCGACGGCAGTGGCCAAAGGAAGCTTGCCATTTGAGTCCATGCCCACGCAGGCGAGGAATTCGATCTCGACTGGACGAGCCTCGCCGATCCTGGGCCGACGCTGGCGGTCTATATGGGCAAGAAGGCCGCGCCGCTGGTCCCGGCGAAACTGATCGAGGACAGGATGCGCCGGATTGCGACCCGGCTCGACCTGCTGCCGCTCGCGGCACGGATAGCGCCGGGCGACCCTCCGGGGTTGATCCTGATTGGGCAAGCCATGGCGCAGGATGGGTTGCCCAAAGCCAGCATGGCGGCGCAGAGACAATTTGCCCGCAGACTGCCCACACCGCCATTTGATATCTGCAAACGCGTCCTTGGCTGGTCCCCTGGCCTCGAGTTGCGTCGCGGCTAGTCCTTGCGGTCGAGGAAGCCGTGCATCTTGAGCCAGCTGGCGAAGGCAGAGAACCAGCCGGTGCTGGTGGTCGTCTTGTTGTACATGCCGAAGCCGTGGCCGCCTTGCTCATAGAGGTGGAACTCGACCGGCCTGCCGGCATCGCGCCAGCTCTGAATGATTCCGAAGCCGGCATCGCCGAACAGCGGATCGTCCGCCGCCAGCGCAACGAACAGCGGCGGGGCGTCGGCGGCCACGTCCACCTCCGCCATGGGTCCGTAGATGTCGCCAAGGAAGGCAGGGTCGGCTTCCTCCACCGCAAGTTCGGTGGCCATGGTCAGCATCGCACCGGCGGAAAAGCCGATCATGCCGATGCGATCAGGATCGATTCCCCACTCGTCGGCCCGGGCACGGACAAGGGCAAAGGCCGCTCGCGCATCGTCGAGCTGGGGCTTCATGCCGGCCGCCGCCTGTCCGGCGGACAGCGTGCCCAGTCGCGGCGGCGGCCCTTCTGCCGGTTGGCGCGGCCTGGCAAATTCCTCAAGATCGGGCGGCGTCTGGTTGAGCCGGTATTTGAGCACGAAGGCAGCGACACCCTGCGCAGCCAGCGCCTGGGCGACATGCCAGCCTTCGTTCTCCATCGACAAGGTCTGGAAGCCGCCGCCCGGGGCGACGATTACCGCGGCGCCACTTGCTTTCGCCGGATCGGGCAGGAAGGGCGTCAAGCTGGCTTCGGTGACATTGCGCGCGAACGGGCTGCCATATTGGCTGTGCCAGCTTTCAGATGCGGTGGCGCCAGGCAGGGGTCCGGTACCGAGAGGGATCGCGTCAGGCTGGTCCGGAATGGCAATCGCAGTCATCTTGTCGTTCTGCGCAGAGGCGGCAATGGCGCCCGCGGCGAGCACAAGTGCAGCCAGGCAGCTCGCCAGGCGTCGTGGTGCGAACATTATTACCCCTTTCCAATATGTTGCTGTCGTATCAGCCCGAATGGACTGCGGAACGTAACCATCCACGATCAGCGGTCAACTACTGGCAGGCTCGAAGAATCGTTCTCTTGCGTTGCAACTGACCGAGTCAATTCACTGCGGTGGCTCAGGTCTGCGCGGCGGCATTGGAGTTGGCGGGGGCGTGCGGACGTTCTCTGCGAAAAAGCGAAAGATCTCAGGCATCGATGCCCCGATGATCGTGCCGTGATCGAGCCCCTCCATTTCGTGGTATTCGTGCTTCATCTCCAACTTTTCCATCGCCGCCGCCCAGGTGCGCACGGTATCGGGAGGAACGACATTGTCTTCAGCACCTTCGGTGAGCATGACCGGCACACCAGCGTCTTTCAACGGTGCAAGGATCTTCTCCTGGGTTGGCTGCATCATGAAGGCCGCAGGCGCGATCGACGCGATCGCTGCCCAGCGGTCGGCG
Source organism: Candidatus Andeanibacterium sp. (assembly GCF_057143545.1). Lineage (NCBI taxonomy): Bacteria > Pseudomonadati > Pseudomonadota > Alphaproteobacteria > Sphingomonadales > Sphingomonadaceae > Candidatus Andeanibacterium > Candidatus Andeanibacterium sp. Next base: position 1,234 of record NZ_DBNHSF010000106.1, on the reverse strand, counting down.
TGCTTCTGGCCGAGATAGAAAGTGCCCGCGCCTCCCATCGAATGGCCGAGCAGATAGGTCCGATTGGGATCGATGTTGAATTCGCTGGTCGCAATAGCGGCAACATTGAGCACATCGAGTTCGCTCAATTCGGCCAGGTTCGCCGGCTCGACCCCATTGGGTCCGAACGCAATGACGGGCGAGCCGTACCAGCCCACCTCGTTGTAGCCCATCGGCCCAACCACGACGTAGCCATTCTCTTCGGCGAGATCGACCAGCCGGTCGCGGACGATAAAATTGGCGTCGCCGCCCATGCCGTGAAGCGCGACAATCAGGGGCGCAGGATTCTCGGGATCGACCTTGCTCGAAACGAACACGTTGTAACGCATCTCCTCGCCGGTGGCGGCGAGCACATAAGTGCGCTCTTCGACCCGCGGGTCGGCGGGAATGGTCATCGGGAATCGCGGCGGGCCGTCCACGCTGCGCGGCGGAGGACCGTTTTGCGCCTGCAGCGGCAGCGATGCGGCAAGACCGCCGGCCATCAATGTCGCCAGGGTGAACAGCCTCAATGTCGTCCGCGCAATTTTCATGCCTTCCCTCCGCTGATTGACTGGTACCGGGCAGGTTCGCCCGTCTTCGCAATGGATTGAACGAGTGTGGCAAGCGGCAAAATAGTGCTCACAATTGCATGCACGGGAGAACCCCTGGTCCATGGGCAACTTCCTGGGGCGATTCAGGGCACTATTTTCAGGAGTGCCGGAAATAGCACAATGGCCGCTCGCTCTGGGGGAGACAGGATGCTGGGAACGATTCCTTGGCGCTTGCTTGTGGTGTGCCTCCTGGTTGCCTCCTGCGCGAGTTCCGCAGGGGATTCGCAGGCTCCGGGAGCAACTTTCGAGACGGTGGCGAAGGACATCTTGGTGCATTCGGACCCCCTGTCATTGCTGGACGATGGGGATCCGCAACTTGCTGCCAACAAGCGGCTGGTGTTCGACATGTGGCGCGGGATCGTCAATGCCGGTCATATCGAGCTGGCCGACGAGTTGCTTGCCGAGGGCTACATCCAGCACAGCCCTGTACTCCCTACCGGGCGTGACGCCTTCAAACAGATCTTTTCCGCTGTGCCGCGGCTTGAGGCGGTGCCTGAACTGGTCAGCCCGCCCTTGGTTGCGATGGTCGCCGAAGGCGACAGGGTGATTATGGCGATGCGCGAGGAATTGCCTCGGCCGGATGGCAAGGGGGACTATGCGTCGGT
>NZ_DBNHSF010000105.1:0-21745 GCF_057143545.1 Candidatus Andeanibacterium sp. | reverse complement strand
GCCCATGGCGACATCAACACCATCACCCTGCTGCTGGGGGCCGAGGAGGCCGGGCTGCAACTGCTGACCGCCAAGGGCGAGTGGCTGCCGATTACTCCGCCCGAGGGCGCGCTGGTGGTGAATATCGGCGACATGCTCGAGCGGCTGACCAACAACCGGCTAGTCTCGACCAAGCACCGCGTGGTCAACCCGATCGGCGAGGCAGCCCGGCGGTCGCGCTATTCGATGCCGTTCTTCCTCCATTTCCGGCCCGATTTCACGATCGAGACGCTGCCCGAATGCGTCGATGAAGCTCACCCGAACCTTTATCCCGAACCGCTTTCGAGCCACGATTTCCTGCTCCAGCGACTGCGCGAGATAAACTTGGCGTGAGTCGCCGCACAGATGCGGCGATGCTGTCGCAATTTGTCGCAGCCCTGTTGAAAGCCTGTTGAAAACTCCCGCAGCGTCGTTTTTTCGGGGATGTTGCAGTGCAGCAACAATACCGATTTTATCAAGTGGTTGCAGTGGCTAACCGGAGTTTCCTCGACAGGAAGATTGCTCAAGTTGCCGTTGTAACCAATCCGTCATGGAACGGACACGCTTGCGACCAACGCGCTCCATAGGGACACCACCGGTCAGCTACCACTCAAGGGGGTCCCCTCGCCATGAAGCTCAAATATCTCCTCGCCGCCAGCGTCGTCAGCCTGTCGGCCAGCGTCGTCCTTCCCGCGCCGGTTCTCGCACAGCAGGTGACCTCGACGATCGAGGGCACGGTGACGACCGATGACGGATCTGCCCTGCCCGGCGCCACCGTCACCGTGCTCGACACCAGGACCGGCCAGCAACGGACGATCGTCACCGATAGCGGCGGTCGCTTCCGCGCGGTAAACCTGGTACCCGGCGGGCCCTACACGATCACCGCCACAGCCGGCGGTTTCGAAGGCCAGGTGGTGGAGAATCAGTATACCACCACGCAGGCAGCATCGAGTTTCAGCTTCGTCCTTTCTCCTTCGAGCGGCGAAGAATTGATCACCGTTACCGGCGAACGCGTGCGCGCAACCCAGGTGGCCAACGGCCCCGGCATCGCCTTCGGCCCCGGAACGCTCGAAAACTTCCCGTCCGTCTCGCGCGACATTCGCGACATTATCCGGATCGATCCGCGCGTCAGCCTCGACCGTGACAACGAAGTCGATCGCATCTCCTGCCTGGGCGGCAACGACCGTGCCAACACCTTTACGGTTGACGGCATTGTCCAGGCCGATTCCTTCGGCCTCAACGGCACGCCCTTCGCTTCGCGCAACGCGATGCCCATTCCCTACGACGTGATCCAGGAAACCTCGGTCGAATTCGCGCCCTTCGATGTCGAATATTCCGATTTCACCGGCTGCCTCATCAACGCCGTCACCAAGTCCGGCTCGAATGAATGGCATGGCAGTGCCTTCTTCGCCTATCGCGACGACGGGCTGCGCGGCAGCACGATCGACGGGATGGACTTCGATCCCGGCGAGTTCAACGAGAAGCGCTGGGGTGCGACTCTCTCCGGCCCGATCTTCAAGGACCGGCTGTGGTTCTTCTTCGGCTACGAGGAAACCGATCTTGGCGACACCAACGAATTCGGCCCGTCGGGCGCCGGCTTCCCCAACGAAGCGGACTTCGTCACGATCGAACAGTTCGAGACCTTCGCGCAGATTGCGCAAGATGTGTATGGCCAGGATGTGGGCGGCTATCCCCGCACCCTGCCCGAATCCTCAGTGCGCTATTTCGGCCGTCTCGACGGCTACATCACCGACGATCACCGTTTCGAGGCAACCTACCAACGGCTCGAGGAGACCAATGTCGAGCTGGACGTCGGAAGCGACCAGTTGACCGGCCTCAACAGCTTCGAGGACGAGGGGACAATCTCCGACTACTACGCATTCCGCCTGTTCTCGAACTGGAGCGACTCGGTCTCGACCGAATTGCGCCTGTCGCGCTCGGAAGTTGGCGACGTCCAGGGACCGGTTGGCGGCGGCGAAGCCCAGTCGGACAATCCGATCGTCCGGCTCGCGGTCGCGCTCGAACCGATCGAGGGCGTGACCGACGAATATGGTCTGCTGACCACCGGTCCGGGCATCTTCCGTTCCGCCAACGCGCTCGACACCAAGGTCGACCAGGCCAAGTTCCAGGTCAATATCGACGTTGGCGACCACCAGTTGAAATTCGGCGCCGAAGTCAGCGACCTTTCGGTCTACAACCTCTTCGCGACCAACGCGACCGGCACGCTCATTTTCCGCGGCTTCGACGATTTCGCCGCCGGCCTGGTCGCTCCCGGCGACTATTCGAGTTCGTTCGACGGCGCGCTCGAAGTGTATGAGGGGAACGACTTCGGCGACATCCTGGGCGGCGGCACGATCGCCGCCACGGGTTCAGGCGATATCAACGAAGCTTCGGCCACTTTCGGGCGGACCATCTGGTCGGTCTATGCCCAGGACGAATGGCAGGCATCGGACCAGCTGAGCCTGACCGCCGGCGTGCGGGTGCAATTCTATGAAGGCGATGCTCCGCGCGAAAACCCGAACTTCATCAATCGCTTCGGTTTTTCGAACGCGGTCGCGTTCAGCGATATCGATCCGGTGATCCTGCCACGGTTCGGATTCACCTATGACCTGTTCGACCAGGGCTTCTTCAATGACTCGGTAATCAAGGGCGGGGTCGGCGTGTTTTCGGGCGGCGACCCGATCGTCTATTTCTCGAACGCCTTCTCGAACAACGGCTTTTCCTTTGCCGATGGCGACACATTCGACAGCGAATGCGCCGGACTGCTCGACATGAACGGCCAGTTCGATGTTGTCGTAGACGGCGTCTTCACCGGCATGCCGCAATGCGCGATCGACGCCGCGTCGAACGTGGCGTCCCAGGGCGGCAATGCCGTGCAGTCGACCGACCCCAATTTCGACAATCCGACCGTGCTCCGGGCAAATCTGGGCTTCACAACCTATCTTGGCGGCGGGAACGGGTTCTTCGACAACTGGCGGCTCGATCTCGATTATATCTACAGTCACTTCATCGACCCGATCAACTGGGTCGACCTGGCATATACCGTGAACCCCGCGCTCGGCCTCAACGGCTACACCGTGGACGGTCGGCCGATCTACCGCTCAATCGATGCCTCGCGGGCAGGCTGCGATGCAACTCTGGCGGGCACCGGCGGCACGCCGCCGGTCTGGTCCAACGTGACCCCGGCATGCTTCACTTCCAGCGGCGCCCGCGACGACGAATTGCAGCTGACCAATGGCCCCAGCTACGATAGCCACGTCGCTTCGATCATCCTCGCCAAGCATTTCGATGGCGGGTTGTTCACATCCGGCGGCGGCACCGACGTCGGCTTCGGTTACGCCTGGATGGACTCGGACAATTTCCGCAATGCCAACAGCTCGACGGCGACCTCGAGCTATGACGAAGCGGCCATCTTCGATCGCCAGAATCCGTCGGTCGGCACTTCGAACTACGAAACCAAGCATCGCTTCACCTTCACGGTCAACCTGCGCGAGGAATTCTGGGACGGCTACGACACGCGCGTCGGCCTGTTCTTCACCGCTCGCTCGGGCCGCCCCTACACCCTGACCTTCGACGGCAGCGGCGCCTTCATCGACAGCGCCGCGGGCAGCGACAACAACCCGCTCTACATCCCGAGCGGGCTGAACGATCCGAATGTGTCGCCGATGTCCGATCCGGACGCGGTTGCGGACCTTTTGGACTATGTCGCGGGGCTGGAATGCGCCGAAGGCTATTCGGGCCGGACGATCGACTCGAACACCTGCACCGAGGACTGGGTCTATGACCTCGACCTGCGCATCAGCCAGGAGATTCCCGGCTTCATGCAGTTCTTCGGCGGGAACGACCGGTTCGAGCTGTTTGCCGACATCGACAATGTCCTCAACCTGCTGGACAGCAGCTGGAACACCTTCCGCACCATCGGCCAGTTCGGCGATGGCCAGCTGGTCGACCTCGTCGATGGGAGCTTCGACAGCCAGGGCCGCTACATCATCACCGGCTTCAACCCCGATGATTCGCCCAGCGTCTCGGTCTCGAGCTCGGTCTGGAAAATCCAGCTCGGCGCGCGCTACAAGTTCTGAACGACCAGCGTCCGCGCTGAGCGGGTGAGGGGCGGCGCCGTTCGGTGCCGCCCCAATTGTACGCAATCTGCCGAAGGCCTGGCCGAACTTGCAGCCAGTTCCGGACCGGACCTGCAACGCCATGCCGGGGCGCACCACGACGCGATCGAGGAGCTCGTCCAATCTGCCGGGTCTGGCCGCTTGCCCTGCCCCGCTTGCAGCGATTAAGCTATCGCGGCGCAACGGCAGGAGAATACGTGCCCCAGGTAAGTATCGAGCGGATCGAACAGGACATTCTCGCCATTTCGCGTTTCGGGCTGCACGAGGCCGATCGCGGCGTATATCGCCAGGGCTTCAGCGAGGCCGACATGGAAGCGCGCAAATGGCTTGGCCATGCCTTCGACGAGCTTGGCATGGAGCACCGGATGGATGGTGCGGGAAACGTCATCGGGCGCTTTGGCCCGGCGGAGGGGCCGGCAATCGCCATCGGGTCGCATCTCGACAGCGTTCCGGCCGGCGGGATTTTCGACGGGGTGCTGGGCGTCGTGGCGGGCCTCGAAGTCGTCCGCTCGATGAAGGACCACGGAATCGAACCGCACCTGCCGATCGAAGTGATCGGTACCAGCGAGGAGGAAGGCCGCTTTGGCGGCATGCTCGGCGCGCAGGCGATGACGGGGCACCTGACCCGCGAGTGGCTTGAGACCGCGGCCGACGAACATGGCAACGCCCTGAAGGACGCGATGGCGGAGGTTGGGCTCGATCCCAACGGTGCGCTCCGCGCCTATCGCCGGCCGGAAGAGCTGAAGGCATTCCTCGAAGTGCATGTCGAGCAGGGGCCGGTACTCGACACCGAAAGGCTCACCATCGGGATCGTCGAGGGAATATCGGGCGTCTTCAAGTGGAATTGTCGCCTGATCGGCAAGGCCGATCATGCCGGGACCGCGCCGATGGACATGCGCAGCGACGCCTTCATGGGGATCGCCGATTTCGCGCACGAGATCCAGCGGATCATCGACGAGGAAGGGACCGACAAGAGCCGCATCACCATCGGCCATGTCGCCTTGAAGCCGGGCTTTCCGCACACCGTGCCCGGCGAAGCCGATTTCACGATTGTCGGGCGCGACCTCGACGAGGATGTCATGCGCGCACTCGCCAATGCCTGCCGCCGGGTACTTTCCAGCATCGCCCGCAAGCACAAGCTGAAATTCGAGTATGAGGAGATGAGCTGGCTCAAGCCCGCCTATTGCGACGAGGGCATTGTCTCGCTGATCGAGAAGAAGACAAGGGAGCTTGGTTACAGCTACAAGCTCATGCCCTCGGGCGCGGGCCACGATGCCCAGTTTTTCTGCAGCCATACCAGGACCGGGCTGATCTTCGTCCCCTCGGTCGGCGGAGTCAGCCACGCTCCTGACGAATGGACTCACTGGTCGGATATCGAGCGAGGGGTACAGCTCCTGTTCGAAACAGTGATGGAACTGGCCTGCGAGCGAGTTGCCGCCTGAGGTTCCGGGGCGGAGAGGAGAGTCGAGGCAATGATCGGGCGGCACTTGTACAAATCGCCACAGGGAAGGACAGGCAAGTGATGTCGGTCGGAGCGGAACGCTACAGCCGGGTGGCGATAATGTTTCACTGGCTGCTGGCCCTGCTCGTCGCCGGCGAGATCGCACTGGGATTCTCCATGCCGCGCGATGCCAGCGGATTCGCGCTCTATCAGCTGCACAAGTCGATCGGCATCACGATCCTGCTGCTCACCCTTGCCAGGCTCGGCTGGCGGATCGGCAACAAGCCTCCGCCAAGGGGCGAGACAGGGCTGACCGGAAGGCTGGCTGCGCTGGTCCACGCGCTGTTCTACGTCTTTCTTGTCGCAACTCCTCTGACTGGCTGGGCGATCGTCTCGACGGCGGAGATGGAAGTTCCGACCCTGCTCTTCGGAGTAGTGCCGTGGCCGCACCTGCCGCTGCCGGAGGCGCTCAACGATCGAACCGAAGACCTGCATGAGTGGCTGGCCTTCCTCGGACTAGCCCTGTTTGCGCTGCATGTCGCCGGGGCGTTGCGGCACCAGTTCCTGCTCAAGGATCGTGTGCTCGAACGGATGAGCCCCAGCGGGTCTCAGGCCCTTGCGCTGCTCTTGGGAGGCGCGGTCATCGCGTTTGGCGCGGCAGTCTTTGTCCTTGCAGCGCCAAGTGCTTCGGTCCGGGGGCCGGATGTCGCAGCCGCTTCGCCGGCAGCCGGGCCACGCGTGCAATCGGGCGAGGAAGGGGTTGAAGCCGGCGAAGTCCAGGACGGACGGACAGGCGAGCGAGAGGTCGAAGAGCCAATCGGGACGGAAGCCGAACCGGCTGCGGAACCGGCGGCTGCCGCCACCCGATCCGGACAACCCCCGTCCTGGACAGTCCAGCCGGGCGGCTCCCTGCGCTTCTCCCTCGACAACGAAGGCTCGCTGATCCGCGGAAGTTTCGGCCAATGGGATGCGGACATTGCGATGGACCCGCAAAATCCGGGCACGGCGTCGATTACCGTCCGGGTCGCCCTCGCCAGCGCCACCATGTCCGATGCGACCCAGACGCAAATGCTGCAAGGCGAAAATTTCTTTGCCACCGCAGCCAACCCGGTCGCGATCTTCCGCTCCGCTTCAGTCCGGCAGACCGGCGCAAACAGTTATCGTGCCGACGGGACGCTAACCCTCAAGGGCCGCAGCCATTCGCAGCGCATCGATTTCACGCTCGTCGGCACCGGTAACAGGCACTCGGTGAGCGGCAGCGGCTCGATCAACCGGACGGCCTTTTCGGTCGGCACCGGTCAGGAGGCGGAAAGCCTTGGCGCGCAGGTTCGGGTCGAGTTCGCCTTCGACGCCGTACGAGTGGGAAGCTGAACCGCAGAACACCCGCCGGCTGCCTGATCAGCCCGCCGGGACGAGCAAATCGCCCATCGCATGCAGCGCGATTGCGTGGTTGAGGATGATGTCCTTGCGGGTGTTGTGCGCGTGATCTTTCGACTTGCGATAATCGTCGATCGACTGGCGCAGCCTGGTCTCGTCGAAAATCCCGACTTCGGCCAGCCTTTCGGGTGAGAGCCATTTGTCGATCAACTTGTCGATCTCGGCGGTCTTGGCCGCGTCGGTATGCGCGGGCGGAGCCATGAAGGCGAATTTCTCGCGCTTGTAGAGCACTTCGGGAAGGACGTGCTTCATCGCCTCGCGCACCACCCACTTTTCGATTCCGTCGCGGATGCGGACATGCGGCGGGATGCGCATCGCGAGTTCGGCGACATGGTGGTCGAGAAAGGCCGGACGGCTTTCGAGGCTGTTCGCCATGTCGACCCGGTCGCCGCCCCAATTGAGAATCTGCCCTTCGAGCATGGTCTTGATCCAGCTGTACTGGACCTTGTCGAGCACGTGCCGTCCGTCGAGCATTGTCTTGTCGAGCGATTGGGCGATCGCAGCGACTGGATCGTAATCGCCGAGCTTCGCCTTGAACTCCTCGCTGAGCAGCGGCCTGACCCGTTCGAGCACCAGCATCCAGGGCTGGATCCAGCCGGGCGTGAAGCCCATCAGTTCCTCGAACGCCGGGTGGCTGACCTGCTGTTCGGCGAGCACCGAGCCGGAAAAGATCGCGTTGCGCTGTTTCATCTCGTCGCCGGCGCCGGTCTCGGCATAGGCGGGATCGTGGAGGAAGAGGTCAGCCTTGAACTGGGCATAGCCGCCAAACAGCTCGTCCGAGCCCTCGCCGGTGATGACCACCTTGTATCCGGTTTCGCGGACATGGCGGCTCATCAGCATCTTGGCGACGCCGAGCGTGTTGTAGAACGTGCGCTCCGAATAATAGACCGCGTCCTCGAAATTCCTGCCGTAGAGATCGACCGCCTTGATGTTGAGGATGTCCTGGTCGGCCCCGGCCTTTTCGGCCATTTCGGTGGCGATCGCCGCTTCGTCGTAACGCGCATCGTCGAAGCTGATAGTAAAGGCCTTCACCGGGCTCTGCTGGATCGCCGCGGCCATGCCGATGATCGAACAGCTGTCGATCCCGCCCGACAGGTAGCAGGCAACCGGGACATCGGCTTCGAGCCGCAGGGCGATGCTTTCGACCAGCGCGGCGCGGACATTCTCGATATGCTCCTCGTCGGGCAGGTCGTCATGCTCGCCGTCAAGCGGGAACTCGGCGTCCCAATAGATCCTGTCCTCGATCTCGAAGCCGCTATCGGTCTTCTGCACCACCAGCATGTGCCCCGGCTTGAGCGCGTGGATGTCTTCGAACAGCGTCATTCCCGGCACCATCACCTGCATCATCTGGTGGAGCTGGGCCTTGGGGCACATCGTGCGGGGTACGTCCGGATGGGCGAACATCGCCTTGATCTCGCTGCCCCAGAAGATGCCCCTTTCACCGACATGGTAGAATAACGGGCGAATGCCGAAGCGATCGCGCGCCAGGATCAGCCGCTGCCTTTTCTCGTCGAAGATCGCGAAGGCGAATTCGCCGCGCAAATGCTCCATGAAGTGAAACCCGTGCTTGTGGAACAGCTTGAGGGCGATTTCGCTGTCGGACCTGGTGGTGAATTCATAGCCATCGGTGCGCAGCAATCCACGCAGCCGCCGATAGTCGTAGAACTCGCCATTGACGGTCAGGATCAGGCCGTCGGTCCCATCCTCCTGCTTGCCGGAGATCGGCTGGTCGCCGGCCTCGAGGCCGATGATCGAGAGCCGCGTATGGACCATGGCGAGCCCGTTATCCGGGTCGAGATACTGGCCCCAGCCATCGGGGCCACGATGATGCAGCCTTTCCGCTGTCGCCATGGCAATCTGCGGCATGTCCTCGCGATAGGCGTTTGGGGTCCAGGACCCGGCGATTCCGCACATTTGGTTTGGATTTCCTCGTCTTGGGGCGCTGTCGGGATCAGACCAGGAGGTCGTCGGGCAGGGTATTCCTGACCCGGTCGAAGATCGCGAGCAGCAGGGCCTGGCGCATCCACACGGCGCCGTCGGCCTGGTTGAAATAGAGGTTGTGAACCGTGTCATCGAGATCGGTGTCCAGTTCCGGCCCGCGCGCCAGCGGGTGCAGGATCACCGTATCGAGCTTGAGTCTGCTCCCGGCATCGAGCTGGAACTGGTCGTCGTAGAAGCGGTAGCCGTCACCCAGGAAGGCAATCGCGTTCATGTAGATCACATCGAGATATTCGAGGCTCCCTTTGAGGTCGCGCGAGAAATTGATCCCGATCGGCGATTTGTCACACAGCTCGCGCATCTCGTCGCCCAGCGGATCGGCCATTTCCGAGAAGATCGTGATGTGGTTGATGTTCTCGTGAAACAGCAGCGCGAGGGTTAGAAAACTCTTCACCGTGCGCATGTTCCCCGGCGTGCCGATTATCCCGATATTGATGCGGAACTTTTCCGGAATGCTGCCGAAGCAGATTTCCGGACGCCATTTCAGCAGCGCATACCAGTCGGCCAGTGCCTGGGTCGGGTGTTCGTCCGACCCATTGCCGCCATTGATCAGCGGAATGCGGAGATATTCCGTCATGTCCGCGACCGCGCGCTGCTCGGTGTGGCGAACCACCACTATGTCGGCATAGGAATTGAACATCTGCCCGATGTCGCGCAGGCTTTCGCCCTTGGCGACGCCGGTCGTCTTGCCATCGGCAACGCTGATCGTGTTGCCTCCGACCGCAAGCATTGCGCTTTCGAAAGACAGGCGCGTGCGAGTACTCGGCTCGAAGAAGGCCGCGGCCATGATCTTGTCCTCGAGCGCCTTGCGCGCAGGGTATTTCCGGGTCTGGAGATAGGCCGCGAGCTTGACCAGCTCGGCCAGCAATTCCTTGTCGAACTGCGCCGCCGAGAGGATCGAGCTGTTGATAAGCCGGTCGAGCACATCGAGGCGCAGCTTGGGCGCGTGCTGCAGAACGGCCTCCGGATCGGGACAATTGCCGAGCCTTCCGGCCTGGCGTTGGGGGTCGGCCTTGTGCGCGACCTGCGCAGCGGGAACGCTCACCAGCTCGACCCCGACAAAATGTCGCGCACCAGCAATGCGATCAGGGCGGTGGCGGAAGCCGCACACCAGATCAGCGATCCGTAAACGAGCACCGCCAGGAAAGTGGAAGAAAACATCAGATACCCTCTCTCAGCCTTGCCCAGTCGAACCGGGTCTTCGAGAAGCAGGCACAGGCCAGCACCCAGGCCATCGAGACGGCCGTGCCGATCGTGCTCGCAACATACCAGCCGATCTGGAAATAGCTGACGAGGCCGATGCCGCCGCCCAGCAGCATCCCCCCGACCGCACCCAGGCTGTTGGCCCTGCGCCAGTACAGCCCCGTCACGATCGGCCAGATCAGGGCGCCGACCAGCGGTCCTGCAAAGAACAGCACCGAAGCAAGGGTCCCGATGCGCGGGACGCAGACTGCCCAGGTACCCAGGCCGAGTAGCAAGGTGATCCATTGCGCGACCTTCTTGAGAGATTCCGGCTTGGCCAGCGGATGGAACAACCGGCGATAGACGTCTTCGGTCAGCAGGTCGGATGTAGCCGCCAGGAGGCTGTCGATCGAACTGGCGAGCGAGCAGAACACGATGATGAAGATCGCGATCGCGCCGATCTCGCCCAGCACATTGGCGATCACCAGGGGGCCGACCATGTCGGGACTCGGCACGCCCACGCCAAGCGCGCCCGAAGCGAGCGCAATGAAGCCCGCGGCGATCGGGATCGGCAGCCACACCAGCCCGGCAATCGCGAAGGCCTTGCCCGCGACAGTCTTGCGGAAGGCGAAGGCGCGGCTCCACCAGACATTGTTGTGGAACACTTCGCCGATGCCGAACAGGAGGTTGTTGAAAATCGCCATCAGCGCAGCGGGAAACAGGATTGTCGCCAGCATCGGCTTGTTCTCTGCGAGATTGGCATGGATCTGCTCGACCGAAACATTCTGCAGCACGGTGAAGCCGACCACGACGATCCCCACCAGGATGATCATGCTCTGGATGAAGTCGGTCCCGATCACCGCCACCAGCCCTCCGCGCATGGTGTAAAGTACGCATACGAACAGGATCACGCTCATCCCCCAGACATAGGGAATGCCCGAAAGCGCGTTGAGCAGGATGCCGCCCGCCATCGCCATGCTCACCAGCCAGGTCAGCGAATAGAACAGGGTGAAGACGAGGAATACGCCCCAGGCGACGCGGCCATAGCGCAGGCGGAAGAAATCGCCCGAAGTATAGCCATTGGGCATCAATTCGCGGATCCGCCTGGCCATCGGCGCGAACAGCAGCAGGCCGAATGCCGCCATCGAATAGGCCAGCATCCCCCAGATACCGAGCTCGAGCGCGAATTGCGGGGCGAGCATGGTGGTGTTGGAGGTGATCCAGGTCGCGACCGCGGTCGCCGAGCCAAGCGCGAGCCCGACATTGCGCCCGGCCAGGGCATGGTCCTCGAAGCTCCTGTTGCGGCGGCCCCAATAGAAGCCGAGTGCGACCCACAACACGCTGAAGATCGCCAGCAGGGTCCAGCCGGTATTCGGGTCAAGAAGCGCGCCGCCGGGGCTCATGGCCGAGCCCCCCTGAAGATCACCGCAACCGTCGCCAGGGTGATGATCGCGCCGATCAGGGTCAGCCAATAGGCCCGGGCGAGCGACTGGTGCTCGACCGCCAGGTGGAGCGCTTCGGATTGGCGGCCTTCGTCATCGCGCAACATCAGGTAGTACTCGCCGCCTTCGAGGCCGGAGAGGAAATAGGCCTTGTTGCTCCCTTGGTAGAGCGCCTCCCCGTCCGCGAAATCGGGACTGCCGGCAATGATCAGCACGGCTTCGCCGGGCGCTTCCCACTCGACGAGGATATGGCCCGTGTCGCTTGCGGCTGAATCCCCCGCGACAAACGCGAGGTCCTGCGCCTGGGCAGGTGTACAGGCCAGCATTCCCGCCGCGAAGGCCGCGATGGCCGGAACGGTCATTCGCCCCGGGAGCAGCCTTCGCGGTTCGTGAACTTCGAACGCCAAATGACGATGAGAGGCGGTATCGCGCCCCGTGGCGAGATGCTCGCTGGAATGGAAGATTGGTCCTTGCCCGTCCTGCCGGCCGAACTGCCGGAGCGCCTGCTGGTGTGCCTAGAGCGCTATCGACTTTGATGGCATCAAAGTCGACGCTCCAGGTCTCGGTTTTGCCGCGATTTCCGAGTCGCCAGATGCTTCCATCCCGCTCGAAATCGCTCTAGAGCCTGCGGCCCCTACCAAATGAAAACGGTCCTGTGAACCGGTCGCTGCTCCTCAACCGCTCGCCCATGCGCGATCGGGGCCCGGCTTCGGCAGGAATCCGTGACAGTGCTGGCAGCCGGGAAGCAACCCGGCCCCGATCATCCGCCAACCGAAAATCGATAGAGGATGCGGTTGTGATAGCTCTCGCCGGGATCGAGCCGGGCCGAGCCGAATTCGGGCTTGTTCGGCGTGTCCGGAAAGACCTGCGGTTCGAGGCACAGCGCATCGCCCATGCGGTAGATCGTCCCTCCCTTGCCGGTCACGGTCCCGTCGAGGAAATTACCCGAATAGAACTGGATGCCGGGCTGGTTGGAGAATATCTCCATAACCCTCCCGCTTGCGGGATCTTCCATCCGGGCCAGCAATTGTTCGGTTGCGGCCGGTGCCCGGCTGACTACCCAGTTGTGATCATAGCCGCGACCGAAGCGCATCTGCTCGTCGCTGCCATCGCGGATGCGATCGCCAATGACAGTGGGCGTGCGGAAGTCGAATGCCGTATCCTCGACAGCGCGAAACTCTCCCGTCGGAATGAGGACATCGTCGACCGGCGTGTAGTGATCCGCCGGGATGGTCAGCACCTGGTCGAGGATCGAAACGCCCGATGACGCCCCGGCAAGATTGAAATAGGCGTGATTGGTGAGGTTAACGACGGTCGGTGCATCCGTGACCGCGCGGTAGTCGATCGCGAGCTCGTTCGCTTCGGTCAGGGTATAGGTCGCGCTGACCGACAGCGTGCCGGGATAGCCTTCCTCGCCGTCAGGGCTGACCAGCAGGAAGGTAACGCTGGCCTCGTTTGCTGCCGATGAAACCCCGGCGATGTCCCACAACCGCTTGTCGAAGCCCTGGATGCCGCCATGGAGCGCATTGGGCCCATCGTTGGCCGCAAGCTGGTAGGTCGTTCCGTCCAGCGTGAAGCGAGCGCCCCCGATGCGATTGGCATAGCGCCCGACCGAGACCCCGAAATAGTTCGGCGCCTCAAGGTAACCTTCGATCCCGTCATAGCCGAGCACGATGTCTTCGGAGCCGTCTCGTCCTGGAACATTCAGCGCCTGGATCAGCGCGCCATAAGCGATGATCCGTACGCTCATGCCGCTATCGTTGGACAGCACCACCGCTTCCACCTCGCGCCCGTCAGGCAGCGTTCCGAAGTGGTCGCGCTCGGCCTCGGCGGCGGCCGCAGCTCCGCTCGACAGGGCCAACGTGGCCGCGATCAATATGCTCTGTTTCATCGTTCGGGATCCTCCAATTTGAGCTTGGGCATGTCTTCGAGCGCCAGGCGCAGGAGTTCCTGCATCGCCTTGCGCGCGAGGGCAGGCTTGCGCGATGCGACGGCGTCGCGCAGCGCCTCGTGTTCGGGCAGCGGATCGCGCGGATGCTTGCTGGCTTGCTGCTTGAAGCGCGTCGTCCAGCGCACGGCCGCGGCTACCGAGGTGCCCAGCGAGATCAGCGCTTCGTTGCGCGTCGCCTCGAGCAAGGCGGTGTGAAACTGCTGGTCGGCGGCCTGGCCTTCGGGTTTCGCCAGGCCATATTTGCGCATCCCGGCCAATCCCTCGTCCATTCTGGCAAGGTCATCGGCGTCATGGCGAACGGCCGCCAGCTCGGCCGCGGCAGGTTCCAGCACTCCGCGCAGTTCGAACAGGTCGCGGACGAAATGCTCGTCCGGCGTACCGGCGAACATCCATTCGAGCATGTCCGGATCGAGCAGGTTCCACCGGCGGCGCGCGGTGACATGGGTGCCGGCCTTGGGACGGCTTTCGAGCAGGCCCTTGGCGGTGAGGATACGCATGGCCTCGCGATAGGCGGTGCGCGAAACTCCCAGTTCCTCCGATTGCTCGATCTCGCCGCCAAAGCCATCGCCCGGCGCATAATCGCCCGAGAGGATCGCGATCCCCAGGTCTCGCGCCAGGGCCTGGTGGAGCCTCAAATTGCGCGGCTTTCCCGATTTCGGCGTTGCGTTCATTTTTGGCGCCTATTCCTCGAACGGCTCGACCCGGACGATCCGGCCGCCGGCCAGGGCGTCATCGACGATCCGCAGGGGGACGAGGTCGATCTCGCTCTTGGCGGACCGGATCAGAGAGAGGAATCGGGCATAGAGGGCGCGATATTCGGGCTGCTCATGCACGACCTGTTCCACGCCATCGATCTCCAACCGGTTGCCGCCCGCCGCCAGTTTCGCCGATCCGCGATCGGTCCTGATCTCGATGTCCCAACTCTGCGGCCCCGCCTGGCGAAAATCGAACTCGGCCGAGACGGGTATCTTGCCATCCAGGGACAGCGAAAGCCGCGCCGCGATCGGCGTGGCGCAATTGGCCGGCACGCTCAGTTCCGCGTCAACCAGTCGCAATTCGCCCGGGAGGGCCATGGAAAGAATCGAAAGCGCGTTGATGCCGGGATCGAACACGCCGAACCCGCCTTCCTGCCAGATCCAAGCCTGGCCGGGATGCCAGAACCTGACATCCTCTTTCCAGGTCACCCGAACAGATTCGATTGATCTGTCGGCAAGCCAGTCGCGAGCAGCCGGGACGGCCGCTCCGAACTGGGAGTGCCACGCGGTGAACAGCGTTATGCCGCACTTTTCAGCAGCCGCGACAAGCTCCCATGCCTCGACGATCGAGGCACAGGGCGGCTTTTCAAGCAGCACATGCTTGCGCATCCGGATTGCCTCGCGCGCGGCCTCGGCGCGATGCACTGGCGGCATACACAACGAGACTGCCGAGATCTCCGGATGAGCGGCGAGCATTTCGGCCAGTCCAGGATAGGATGGAAGCCCCTCCATCGTTGTCACGGGATCGGCGACTGCGACCAGCTCGAACCCCTCGGTGGCGGCAATCGCAGGCAGGTGCTGGTCCTGCGCGATCTTGCCGCAGCCGACAATTCCGATCGGTACCACGCTCATAGTCCCCGCACCCGGACCAGGCCCTCGTTCGCCATCCGGGCCAGCGCATTCCGCAGCGGCAGGCGGAACGTATCGGCCTCGATCTCGAACCGGTCACCGGGCCGGGTCTCGATGCCGTCGGCAAAGCTGGCCGTCGCCGTGCCAAGGAAATGGACATGCACATCGCCGGGATGCCTGAATTGGGCATATTTGAAATGGTGATGTTCGAGATTGGCGATCGAATGCGTCATGTTTGCCTCGCCGGTAGCGAAGGGCTTCTCCCACAGAACTGCTCCGTCGCGCAGAATTCGACTGATCCCACGCACATCCTGGGGCAACTCGCCCAGCAGCAATTCGGGACCCAGAGCAGCCTGCCGCAGCTTCGAATGCGCCAGCCAGAGATAGTTTTCCCGTTCGGTGACATGATCCGAGAACTCGTTCCCGAGCGCGAAACCAAGCCGGACCGGGGCGCCATCCGCGTCGATCAGGTAGATCCCCGCCACTTCGGGCTCTTCCCCTCCATCGAGCGCGAAGCCGGGCATGGCGATCGTCTCGCCCGACGGGACGAGCGTCGCCCCGGTGCCCTTGAAAAACCATTCGGGCTGGACGCCGATTGCGCCCGCTTCGGGCTTGCCGCCCGCCTCTCCCAGCAGGAACATTCGCATCGAATCCGTCGCATTTCCGGCGGCGGCGGCCTGGTGCATCCGGTCTCGCCCCTCGGCCGATCCGCGGTGGGTCAGGCCGGTTCCGCTGACGGTCAGGTGCGCCGGGTCGGGATGGTCGACCGGTAGGAGCAGCCTGGCCGAGGCCAGATCGACAGTCTCGCCGGCCAGCTCACGCGCAAGTTCGGCCAGGCACCGGCCGGCGGCGATCGCCTGCCCGGCAAGTTCGAGCGTGGTTCGGGTTCCCTCGATCGCACGGGCCACGCCTGCGTTGTCGAGGCCTGCCACGCCGCGAAGTCCGTCGCGCTCGAACTGGACCAGTGACCGGATCGTGGGCGCATCCGCCATTGTCAGACCTCAGTGATTGTCGCGCGGCAGTCCGCGCGTCTGGGCGATGCGCTGGAACGCCTCGCTGCCTTCGAGGATCGCGCCGGTTTCCAGCTGGCCGGTGAGCCCGCGCTGGATTGCCTGCCACGGGGTCTGCGCCTCGGGAAACCCATAGCCTCCCGCTGCTTCCAGCTCGGCGCGGCGCGCTTCGAGTTCCTCGCTGGACAGCAACGCGTCGACCGTGCCCTTGCGCAGGTCGATCCTGAGCCGGTCGCCGGTCTTGAGCAACGCCAGCCCGCCGCCGACCGCCGCCTCGGGAGAAATGTTGAGGATCGAGGAGTTGCCGGAGGTTCCCGATTGCCGCCCGTCGCCGATGCAAGGAAGATCGCGAATCCCTTCACGCAGGAGATAGGCCGGCGCACGCATGTTCACCACTTCGGCGGCTCCGGGGTAGCCGACCGGCCCGACCCCGCGCATGATCAGCATGGTGTCTTCGCCGATACCAAGCGCAGGATCGTCGATCCGCGCGTGATAGTCCTCGGGTCCGTCGAACACCACGATCGGGCCCTCGAATGCCTCGGGATCTTCGGGATTGGAAAGATAACGCGCGCGAAACTCGGCAGAGATCACGCTGGTCTTCATCACCGCGCTGTCGAACAGATTGCCCGAAAGCACGATGAAACCTGCATCCTCGCGCAGCGGGTCGTCGAGAAAGCGGATCACCTCCTCGTCCTCGATCTCGGCGGTGCGGTTGTTGTCGCCGATGGTCCTGCCGGTGACTGTCAGCGCGTCCTCGCGGATCAGCCCTGCACCCATCAGCTGGTTGATGACCGCCGGTACGCCGCCCGCGCGGTAGAAATCCTCGCCGAGATACTCGCCCGCCGGCTGGAGATTGACCAGCAGCGGGACCTTGTGCCCATGGACCTGCCAATCCCGAATATCGAGCTCCACGCCCATGTGCCGGGCGATCGCGGCCAGGTGGATCGGCGCGTTGGTCGATCCGCCGATCGCCGAATTGACCGCGATCGCATTGAGGAACGCCGCGCGCGTCATGATGTCGGACGGCTTCAAATCCTCGCGCACCATTTCGACGATCCGCCGGCCGGTGCGCCAGGCGCATTCCTGGCGGTCGCGATATGGCGCGGGAATCGCGGCCGAGCCCGGAAGCGACATGCCGAGCGCTTCGGTGAGGCTGTTCATCGTCGTCGCCGTGCCCATGGTGTTGCAATAACCGGTCGAGGGCGCGGAAGAGGCGACCAGCTTGATGAATTCGTCGTCGTCGATCTCGCCGCGGCTGAGCATTTCGCGCGCTTTCCACACGATCGTGCCCGAACCGGTGCGTTCGCCCTTGTGATAGCCGTTGAGCATCGGCCCGACCGACAGCGCGATCGCCGGGATGTTCACCGCGGCAGCCGCCATCAGGCAGGCGGGGGTGGTCTTGTCGCAGCCGATCGTGAGCACCACGCCGTCGATCGGATAGCCATACAGGACTTCGACCAGGGCCAGGAAGGCAAGGTTGCGATCGAGCCCCGCGGTCGGGCGTTTGCCGGTCTCCTGGATCGGGTGGACCGGGAATTCGATGGCGATCCCGCCCATCTCGCGAATGCCCTCCCGCACCCGTTCGGCCAGCACCAGGTGATGCCGGTTGCAGGGCGAGAGGTCGCTTCCGGTCTGGGCAATGCCGATCACCGGGCGGCCCGAGCGCAGCTCTTCGAGGCTGATCCCGAAATTGAGGTAGCGCTCAAGATAGAGCGCCGTCATGTCGATATTGTCCGGATTGTCGAACCAGGCGGCGGAGCGCAACTTTCGGTCGAGTGTTGACGTCATATCGCCTCAGATATACTCATACAAATAGACAGGCAAGTTTGGAGAGGACGAGCGTGGAGGGAACGGAACCGCAGGCATCGGCCCAGCCCAAGGCGGCGGGCGGCGCGCCTTACCGCAAGTCGCTGGCGCTGCTGGCCAGCCTGTTCTTCATGTGGGGCTTCATCACCGTCATCAACGGTACCTTGCTGCCGCACCTCAGGAGCGTATTCGAGCTCAGCTATACCCAGACCACGCTGATCGAATCGGTCTGGTTCATCGCCTATTTCGTGGCTTCGGTGCCCTCGGCTTTCCTGATCGAGCGGGTCGGCTACAAGAAGGCGATCGTTATCGGTCTCATCGTCATGGCCGTGGGTGCGCTGGGAATGGTCCCGGCCGCGCGGATCCCGTCCTACGAAGTGACGTTGATCGCGCTGTTCACGATCGCCTGCGGTATCGCCCTGCTGCAGGTCGCGGCCAATCCCTATGTCGCGGTGATCGGCCCGCCCGAAAGCTCCGAATCCCGCCTCACCCTGGTCCAGGCGTTCAACTCGATGGGGACCTTCTTCGCGCCCTATTTCGGCGGCTATCTGATCCTCAGCCGGACGGTCGGCGGGACTTCGCTCGAAGGCACCCAGCTCACCCAGGCCGAGCGGCTGGCCGACGCCCAGGCGACGCAATTGCCCTACATCCTGGTGGCGATCGTGCTGGTGATCATCGCGGTCGTCATCGCGCGGGCCAAGTTGCCCACGCTGGGCCAGGAAACCCGTCGCGCCAATGCCGAGGAGCGCAAGCATCTCTCGCTCTGGAAACATCGCAACCTGGTCTTCGGGGTGCCGGCGATCTTCATCTACCTGATCGCCGAGATCGGCGTCGCCAATTTGTTCATCAACTTTGCGATCCTGCCCGACATTGCCGGGATCACGCCCGCCGAGGCCGCCAATTACCTCGTCCTCATGTGGGGCGGGATGATGGTCGGACGTTTCGCCGGAGCGTTCATCATGCGCGCCTTCCCGGCGGACAAGGTACTCGCGGTCTATGCCGGTGCTGCCTTCTTGGTGATGGTCGGGGCCAGCACCCTGCACGGGCCGATCGCGATGTGGTGCCTGATCCTGGTCGGGCTGTGCCATTCGATCATGTTCCCGGCGATCTTTGCCATGGGGATCAAGGGGCTCGGCCCGCTGACCGAAGAGGCTTCCGGCCTGCTGATCATGGCGATCGCGGGCGGCGCGCTGGTCGTGGTGCAAGGCTGGCTGGCAGACATGTACGGGCTGCAGAACAGCTTCTGGCTGACGGTCGCCTGCGAAGTCTATGTCTTCTGGTATGCGCTGTGGGGCAGCAGGCCGACCAATGCCCTGCCGCCCGAGAAGCTGACAACGGCGCAGGAGTGAGCGGATCGATCGTCCTGGGCGATTGGGGTTCGAGCCGGCTCAGGCTCTGGCGAATGGCAGGCGGCGAAGTCGCCGAACGCCGCGAAGGCCCGGGCATTTTCGAGGCACCCGACCCGCAAGCTGTCCTGCTCGAAACAGTAGGCGACTGGCCTGCCGAACGGATCGTGTTGTGCGGCATGGCCGGAGCGCGGGGCGGCCTGCGCGAAGTTCCATACCTGCCCTGTCCCGCCGCCTGCGGCGACTGGGCAGGGGCCGCAACCTCGTTCGGACTCGGCGATCGCAGCATCGCGATTGCAGCTGGCCTTTCCTGCCGCGGCCTGCAGGGCCGGCCCGACGTGATGCGCGGCGAGGAAACCCAGATCTTCGGCGCGATGGCGCTCGATCCTGCGCTCGCCCATGGAACCCATTGGCTGGTGCTGCCCGGCACGCACAGCAAGTGGGCCCGCGTTACGGACGGGAGCATCGCCGGTTTCAGGACCTTCCTGACCGGCGAGCTGTTCGCGCTGCTGGGGCAATCGAGCCTGGCGCTGGACGGTGGGCCCGCCGGGCCGGGCGACCGCGAGGGCATCTCCGACGGCCTCGACCGGGCGCTGGAAGGCGGCGGTTTGTCCGGCAGCCTGTTCGAAGCCCGCAGCGCGCAGCTGGTCGACGGACAGTCCCCCGGCTGGGCTCGCGGCTTCCTGTCGGGGCTGCTGGTCGGGACGGAAGTCCTCGAAATGGCGCCGCAAGGCGTGGTGACCGTGATCGGGGAGCCGGAGCTTCGCGCCCGCTACGCCGAAGCGCTGGCCAGGTACGGCGCAGAGCCGCGCCAGCTGGACGGCGAGGCCTGCGCCATCGCCGGATTGGAGCTGCTCGGTGACGATTGACGAACTCCTGGCCGATGGCGCGCCGCCGGTGATCGCGATCCTGCGCGGAGTTCGGCCCGGCGAAGTGGTCGAGATCGGCGCGGCCCTGATCGAGGCGGGCATCCGCATGATCGAGGTGCCGCTCAACTCGCCCGAGCCGTTCGAATCGATCGCCGCGCTGCAGGACAGCTTCGGCGACCGGGCGCTGATCGGCGCGGGAACGGTGCTGGATACCGCCTCGGCCGACCGGCTGGCCGGCACCGGGGCGAAGCTGCTGGTCGCACCCAACACCGCTCCGGAAGTGATCGCGCGCGGGATCGAGCGCGGGCTCGAAGTGATGCCCGGCTTCCTCACCCCGAGCGAGGCCTTCGTGGCGGTCGCTGCCGGAGCGCGCAAACTCAAGCTGTTCCCAGCCTTTGCCCATGGAGCAGCCTATCTCAAGGCGCTGAAGGATGTGCTGCCGCCCGAGGTCGGCGTGTGGGCGGTCGGCGGGGTCGATGCCGGGAATGTGGGGGACTGGCGCGGCGCCGGGGCCGAGGGCGTGGCGCTGGGCGGCGCGCTCTATAGACCGGGGCGGAGCGCCGCCGAAGTGCGCGCAGGCGCGGAACAGATCATCGCGGCCCTCAAGGGCTGACCGAAAGGAGAGGACATGAAAGCCATTTTCGCAACCGGGGCGGCGCTGGCGCTGCTCGCAGCGGCGCCGCAGGCCGCCGCGCAGGACACCACCGTCAGCATCGCGGCCGACCAGTCCGGCCCGACCATCAACCGCCAGATTTTCGGCCAGTTCGCCGAGCATTTGGGCACCGGGATCTATGGCGGGGTGTGGGTCGGGCCGGATTCCCCGATCCCCAATGTCCGCGGCATCCGCAGCGACGTGGTCGCGGCGCTGAAGGCGATCAAGGTGCCCAATATCCGCTGGCCGGGCGGGTGCTTTGCCGACGAATATCACTGGAAGAACGGCGTCGGGGCCACCCGCCGCGCCACCGTCAACGCCAATTGGGGCGGCGCGCTGGAGCCCAACACATTCGGCACCGACGAGTTCTTCGATTTCGTCGGCCAGGTCGGGACCGAGGCCTTCGTCTCGGTCAATGTCGGTTCGGGCACGCTCGAGGAGGCTTCCGAATGGATGGCCTACATGACCGCCGACCAGCGCAGCGCCGCCGGGGCGGAGCGCGCCGCCAACGGCCAGGCCGAGCCCTACCGGGTCAAGTTCCTCGGCATCGGCAACGAGAACTGGGGCTGCGGCGGCAATATGCGGCCCGAGCACTATGCCGACCTCCTCAAGCGCTTCGCCCGCTTCACCCGCAACTACAACCCGGAGCAGCAAGCGGGCGAGCATGTGATGCAGCGGGTCGCGGTTGGCCCCTCGGATGACGACACGCGCTATACCGAAGCGGTAATGAAGGCCTGGGCCGAGCGCGACTGGAGCTGGTCGATGGAAGGCCTCTCGCTCCACTCCTACACCGTGCCGCAATGGCCGCCCTCGCTGCCGAGCACCGATTTCGGCGAGGACGATTATGCGCTGATCCTCCAGACCACGCTCA
>NZ_DBNHSF010000104.1:0-12583 GCF_057143545.1 Candidatus Andeanibacterium sp. | reverse complement strand
TCTGGATGAATTCGTATGAGCAAACCCCGCTGCTGCGGGGTTTTTCATTTGCTTGACGCTACGTCATCGCTAGGTCTGCAAGGGCACACGGAAACGGAGAAATGGTCATGGCGCGCGTTGCAATTGTGACTGGCGGAACCCGCGGAATCGGTCGAGCGATTTGCGAAAAACTGCAAGCGGACGGCTTTACCGTCGTCGCCAATTATGCCGGCAATGATGCCGCCGCACACCAGTTGAAGGCTGACAAGGGAATCGCCAGCTACAAATGGGACGTTGGCGACCATGACGCCGTGCTGGCAGGTTGTACCAAGGTGGCCGAGGAAGTCGGGCCGATCGATGTTGTAGTCAACAACGCCGGGATTACCCGCGATGCCGTGCTCCACAAGATGAGCTACGAAGACTGGGACGAAGTAATGCGCGTCAATCTGGGCGGCTGCTTCAACATGGCCAAGGCGTGCTTTCCGGGCATGCGCGAACGCGGCTGGGGCCGGATCGTCAACATCGGTTCGATCAACGGGCAGGCGGGGCAATATGGCCAGGTCAATTATGCCGCGGCCAAGAGCGGCATCCATGGCTTCACCAAGGCGCTGGCGCAAGAAGGCGCACGTTTCGGCGTAACGGTCAATGCCATTGCCCCCGGCTACATCGATACGGACATGGTCGCGGCGGTGCCTGAGCCGGTGCTCGAAAAGATCGTGGCCCGCATCCCGGTCGGCCGGCTGGGCCATGCCGAGGAGATCGCGCGCGGCGTGGCCTTTCTCACCAGCGAAGACGGCGGTTTTATCACCGGGTCGACCATGTCGATCAACGGCGGACAGCATATGTATTGAGGGCAGGCCGGTGGAGGTTCCCTACCATCCGCCGGTCAAGCGCTCGGTCGAGATCGCCGGGCACAAGACCTCGATCAGCCTCGAGCCGCTGTTCTGGGACATGCTGCGGGAAGCGGCTGTGCGCGAGAGCGTGCCGCTGAACGCGCTGGTGGCCCGGATCGATGCGGAGCGGATATCGGTGAATAATCCGCCGGGCCTGGCCGGCGCGATCCGCATCTGGCTGGTGACAAAACGCGATGAGCTCCTGAAAGACGGGATCGGCGATCAATAGTTTCCCGGCGGATCGCTCGCGGGGAAACTCTGATCGCTGTCCTCGTCGACTTCGGTCCATGGCCGCACCGGCCTATCGCGCATCGCGTGGGGGCCAGCGTCGCGAATCTGCATGAAATTGCCTTCCGCGCCCTGTCCGTCGGCAAAGGCTGCGTTGCTTCGCTGCTTGCTCCGTGAGAGAAGCCTCCACGCGGCGATCCCGATCGAGGCCAGGGCGGCAAGGCGGAGCAGCCGCATCGCTAACCCTCGCCCACTCGCTCGACATTCGCGCCGAGCAGTGCGAGCTTCTCTTCGAGCCGCTCATAGCCCCGGTCGAGATGGTAAAGCCGGTGGACCTGGGTCTCGCCTTCTGCAGCGAGCCCCGCGATCACCAGGCTCATCGAAGCCCTGAGATCGGTCGCCATGACTTCCGCCCCGGTCATTCGCTTTACCCCATGGACAATTGCGGTCCGGCCAGACGTCTCGATATGCGCGCCCATGCGGTTGAGTTCGGGGACATGCATGTAGTGATTCTCGAAGATCGTCTCGGTCAGCACGCTGGTGCCTTCCGCCCGGCACAGCAAGGCCATGAGCTGCGCCTGCATGTCGGTTGCGAATCCGGGATAGGGCGCGGTCGAGAGGGTCAATGGCCGCAAGGCGCCGTTTGCGGCCACCTGCAGTCCCCCCTTGACCTGTTCGACATGGACGCCGGCATTCTGCAGCGCTGCGACCGTGGCTTCCATTTCCTCGAATTTGGCTCCCCGGAGGATGACTTCGCCACCGGTGATCGCCGCGGCGCAGGCATAGGACCCTGCCTCGATCCGGTCGGCCATCACCTTGTAGGTCGCGCCATGCAGGCGCGATACTCCGTGAACGACGAGGTCGGAGCTGCCGATCCCCTCGATCTCGGCACCCATGCCGACCAGCAGGTTGCACAGGTCCACGATTTCCGGTTCGCGCGCCGCGTTGCGAAACGTGGTTCTCCCCTTTGCCAGTACTGCTGCCATCAGCGCATTTTCGGTCGCGCCGACCGAGACCACGGGAAAACTGAAACTCCCTCCGGGAAGTCCGCCATCGGGCGCGATCGCCCTAACATAGCCCGAGGCCAGTTCGATCCTGGCGCCCATGGCCTCGAGCGCCTTCAAGTGCAGGTCGATCGGCCGATTGCCGATCGCGCAGCCGCCCGGAAGCGACACGGTCGCCTCACCGGCGCGGGCCAGCATCGGACCCAGCACGAGGATCGAAGCGCGCATCTTGCGGACGAGGTCGTAGGGAGCCACACTCGAGGTCAGCCTCGTCGCTTCGAGCGACATCACCCGTCCGAAATCCTCGGGCCTGCTGCCCTGGATCACGGTAGTGACCCCGAACTGGTTCATCAAATGCTGAAAACTGTCGATGTCGGCCAATCGCGGCAGGTTGCGCAGGGTAAGCGGTTCTTCGGTCAGCAGGGCGCAGGGAATCAGGGTCAGCGCCGCGTTCTTGGCTCCCGAAACGGGGATCGTGCCGGAAAGGCGCTTGCCGCCTTCAATGATGATCTTGTCCATCCTTGCCGTTTAGCCGCATTGCTGCGCGGAGCAAGGCGGAGACGGCCGATCTCTCCGCAGCTTGATGATCGGACAAGGTTGACGCTGCGCGCGGCCGCCCCATAAGGCTCACGCGATGAGCAGCCGCAAACCGATCAAGAAGGCCGTCTTCCCGGTCGCCGGGCTGGGCACCCGTTTCCTTCCGGCAACCAAGGCGATCCCCAAGGAGATGTTGCCGATCATCGACCGGCCGCTGATACAGTATGCGGTGGACGAAGCGCGCGAGGCCGGGATCGAGCAGATGATCTTCGTCACCGGACGCGGCAAGACGGCGATCGTCGAACATTTCGACATTGCCTTCGAACTCGAATCGACCATGGGAGAACGGGGGAAGAGCCTGGCGATCCTCGAGCCGACCCGGGCCACGCCGGGCGACATCATCACCGTACGGCAGCAGGTCCCGATGGGCCTCGGCCACGCGATCTGGTGTGCGCGGGCGATCGTGGGCGACGATCCGTTTGCGATTCTCCTGCCCGACGAGCTTATGATCGGCGAGCCGGGCTGCATGAAGCAGATGGTCGATGCCTACGCGGAAGTCGGCGGCAACCTCATCAGCGTGCTCGAAGTCCCGCGCAGCGAAGTCTCGTCCTATGGCGTTATCGACCCGGGCGAGGAGCGCGGCGCGTTGACCGAGGTCAAGGGTCTCATCGAAAAGCCGCCGGTCGAGGCTGCGCCATCCAACAAGATCATTTCGGGGCGCTATATCCTCCAGCCCGAGGTCATGCGCACGCTGGAAAGCCAGGAAAAGGGTGCCGGCGGGGAGATCCAGCTGACCGATGCGATGGCCAGGATGATCGGGACCCAGCCCTTTCATGCCGTAACCTTCGCCGGACGGCGCTTCGACTGCGGCAGCAAGACCGGCTATGTCGAAGCGACTCTGGCCCTCGCGCTCGAGCGCGAGGATATGGGCGAGGAAGTTCGCGCGATCGCCAAGCGCCTGCTGGGCTGATCAATCCAGGCTTGGCTTTTCCTGCAGGATTCGTTCGACATCGGCGGCGAGGTCGCCTTCGTCGAACACCCAGTGCTGGACCATGTGCTTGGGGTGCAGCGCTGCATTGAGGCATTTCAGATGCGCCCATTTGCCCAGTCTCATCGAAGAGACCTCGTTCGATTCGACCGTAATGTCGAACATCGAAAACTCCTCCTCGCCCATCGGCTGGTCGCAGAAGGCGCAAGGCGAGGGGTTGAAGAAGGGCTGCTTCTTCCGCTTCCTGAGCTTCGTGCCGGCGGCGGGACGATTGAGCCGCTGCATCAGATCGGTGATCGCGCGGTTCCAGTCGGCCGGGTCATCCTCGGCCCACAGCTCCGCCAGTTCGCTGCGGGATATTACTGCCGAGAGGTGATCGCGCGCGTGATGGAAAAGCGACTTGCCCGGTGCCTTCAGATCGGCGAGCTTGTTTACGAGATTGTCGGGTAGGTCCTCTGCCGGGTGGCCGCGCAATGCGGCGATGCACTCGGCCGCCGCGACGATGCGGCAGGCTTCATCGGCGTCGATCGGCTGTTCGGGAGTCTCGATCGAGAATGCACTTGCGATGTCCTCGAGCGACACCAGTCCGTCGGCGAAGTCCATCGCCGTATCGTTTTCGAATGCGCCGGGCCCCCAGGTTCCCATGGCCAACCTCCGTCGTCGAGCGAACTCGAATTGCAGCAATCCATGAAGAATTCGCGAAGCCGGGCCTCAGGCCGTCGCTTCCGGAACCCGCATGGCATGATGCCGTGCGATGTATTCGGCATGGTCGGGTTGCGATTTCGCCAATCCATCAAGTTCGCTGGCCAATTCGCGCATCCGCTCGACGAGATAGTCCGGATCGGCCCGGTCGGCGAGTGCATGGACTCGCTTGGGAAAAAGCCGCTGGCCGATCAGGACCGCACTCCAGCTGCCGAGCTGGAACAGATGACCTCCGTCGACGTCGAGCAGGCCGTGCTCGCGCCAGGTCTCGAGCGTCGCCTTGAGACTGTCGGGAATCTCCATGGTGCGGGTGTAGTTCCAGAATTCGGAATCGTCGCGTTCGGTCACCTTGTAGTGGGCGATCACGAAATCGCGCACGCGCTCCCATTCGGTCCTGGTCCTGGCGTTGAAGATGTCGCGCAAGTCCGGGTCCATCCGCCGCGACGGGAACAACTCGACGAGCCGCTCCAGCGCAGCCTGGACCAGGTGGATGCTGGTTGATTCGAGCGGCTCGAGAAAGCCGGCCGAAAGGCCGATGGCAACGACGTTGCCGACCCAGGCGCGCTGCCTGCGGCCGGTCTCGAATTTCAGCACTCGCGGATCCGCCAATGGCCTGGCGTCGATGGTCCGGAGCAGCCGCTGCTCGGCCTCGCTCTCGCTCGAGAAGCTGCTCGAATAGACATGGCCGTTCCCGGTCCGGTGCTGCAGCGGAATGCGCCACTGCCAGCCGACCGAGTGGGCAATCCCCTTCGTATACGGCGTAATCGGACCATGCCCGCGTTCGGTCGGAACGGCGATCGCCCGGTCGGCCGGCAGCCATTGGCTCCAGTCGTCGAACGGCTCGCCGAGTTCCGTCCCCAGCAGCAGGCTGCGAAAACCCGAGCAATCGATGAACAGATCGGCCTCGAGCTTGCGGCCATCTTCGAGCAGGACGGCGGCAACATGGCCGGTCTCGCTGTCCCGCTCGACCCCCGTGATCCTTCCTTCGACTCGCTTGGCCCCGCGCTGTTCGGCGATCTTGCGCAGATGCGCGGCGTAGTAATGGGCATCGAAATGATAGGCATAGGCGTGCCGGTTGAGCGGATGGCGCGCCTTCTGCCTGCCAGGTGGAACAAATGTGTCGGCCTTGGCCAGAGCGCGGGCGGGGAACAGGTCTTCATAGGCCGGGTAATCCGCGGCCCCGGCCAACCGTCCGGCAAGCCACCAATGATGGAGTTGGACGGCTTCATCCAGTTCCCGCCCGGTCCGGCCGAACTGATGGAGATAGCGGTCGCCGATCCTCCCCCAATTGTGGAATTCGATGCCGAGCTTGAACGTCCCGGCCGTCTCCCGGATGAAGGCATCCTCGTCGATCCGGATGAAATTGTTGAATTTCTTGATCGGCGGGATGGTGGCTTCGCCGACCCCGACAATCCCGATCGCATCGCTTTCGACCAGCGTCACCCTGCAATCGCGCGAGGTATAAGTTGCCAGCGTGGTCGCGGCCATCCAGCCCGAAGAGCCGCCGCCGACGACGAGCACCGAACGGACATGTTCGGCTTTGGGATCTTCGGGCACGCCTTCAGCTGGTGCGAATTGGGACATGCCGTCACCTTGGCCATTCGGCCCGATAAGACAAGGGGCAACGCAATGAAGCCGGATTGCCGAACCGACCCGGGCCAGGAATAGAAAAAGGCGGCCAGATTTTCCTTGCCGCCTTAAACCTTCGGATTATCGAAGCAGAAGCCTAGTCCTCACCGCCACCCATGACTTGCTGGTCGACGATCAGGGCAAGTTGCTCCGCCGATATTTCACCGGCCAGGTACGGCGATGGATCAACCGCTTCACCCGCAACCCGGACCTCGTAGTGGAGGTGCGGACCGGTCGAACGGCCGGTCGAACCGACATATCCGATCAGGTCGCCCTTCTGCACGCGATCGCCCGCCGCCACCGCATAGCCGGAAAGATGCGCGTAGCGGGTCTGGAGTTCGCCGCCATGCTCGATCTGGATGTAATTGCCATAGGTCCCGTACCAGTCCGCCCGGGCCACGATGCCATCAGCCGTGGCGTAGACGGGCGACCCGCTCGGAGCGGCCAGATCGACGCCCTTGTGGCTGCGGCGCTGGCGCAGAATCGGATGGTTCCGCATACCGTAAGAGCTGGTCAGGACCATCTGTGCGAGCGGCATCCGCGAGGGGACCGAGACCGGGTTCGCCGCAAAGGGAACAGCAATCCCGCTGCCATTGTCGAGCGAGCGCCAATTGGCAAAGAGCTGGCTGAATTCCTCGTCACCCTTGCCGAGTGGAGAATCTGCTCCATTGGAAATCCTGGTGACCTTGCCGCTGATCTGGGCCGACGTGGCTTCGGTCTGGGCCGAGGCAGGGCTTGCACCCATCAGCATGGCTGCAGCGAGCAGGCCGGCCGGGACAGACCACAGGGATTTTCTTCCAACGCGCATGCGGCCGATTTCCTGTCCTTTTTTAGAGACTTACGCCTCTCAAAGCCCCGCCAAAAAGCTGTCCGATGCCCAAGCTTTCTCCTTGTGGCAACGGCCGCCCTTCAAACTTCTTCGAGAATTGAATCCCCCTCAATCTCGTCACCCAGCTAGCTACAGGGGCAAAGTTTAATGAAGCAAGCTAAGTGTAAAATTCGCGCGATAGACCGGCAGCAAGACGCGCCGAGTCGTTGAACGGAGGCTTCAGCTGGCCGCGGAAATGCTTCTGCACCAGCATCTTCCAGTGAACTTCGGGAACCATTCCCTCCTTCTGGCATTGCGCGCGGAACCAGTGGGTCCCGATTCCTACGTGCCGGATCTCGTCGGCCAGGATTCGTTCCAGAATTTTCGCCCCGTTTTCATCGCCTTGTGCGCGAACCCGGGCAAGGGTTGCAGGCGTGACGTCAAGGCCGCGCGCCTCCAGCACCATCGGCACGATTGCGAGCCTTGCCGCCACGTTCCCGCTGGTTTCCTCGGCTGCTTCCCACAGCCCGCCATGGGCCGGGAGCTCTCCGTAAAAACTGCCCAGTTTCCGTAACTTGCGGGCAAGCAGGGAAAAATGCATCGCCTCGTCGGCGGCGACCGAGAGAAAATCCGAAACAAACCCCTTGCCCATTTGCGCGCCAAACCTGCCAGCCATGTCAAGCGCGAGATCGATGGCCACGAATTCGATATGGGCCAACGCATGCCAGAGCGCGATTCGGCCGCGTTCGGAACCGCCTTTGCCGCGCTTCGGCATGCGGTTGGCCGGGAGCAATTCGGGTCTTGGCGGCCTCGCCGGCCCTGCGGGCATAGCGAGATCGAACTCTGGCTCCAGCGCGCCCAGCCGCCAAGCGCGCGCGACCGCCCGCGCGGCCATCGCCTTTTCTCGCGGGTCGGCCGTGAGCAGGGCGTTGGCGATAGCAGAAGCGATCGACACCGGCATTTGGATCAGAGGGCCTTGGCGGCCGCCAGCACCTCCCCGGCGTGGCCCTTTACCTTCACCTTCCGCCAGACCCGCGCGATCCTGCCATCGGCTCCGACAAGATAAGTGGTGCGCTCCATGCCCATATAGGTGCGACCATACATGCTCTTTTCGACCCAGATACCCAGTGCGTCGGCCAGCCCGTTCTCGACCGGATCGGAGGCAAGCGGCACCGAAAGGCGGTGCTTCTCGATGAATCTGCGATGCTTTCCGGGCGGATCCTTGCTTACCCCGAGCAGGGCCACGCCCGCCTTGTCGAATTCCGGCTTGAGCCGCGTGAAGTCCTTGTTCTCGGTCGTGCAGCCAGGCGTATCGTCCTTGGGATAGAAGAACAGGACCAGCGGCCTGCCCGCGAAATCGGAAACCCGGATCGGCTTACCGTCCGGAGATTCGAGGGCAATGTCGGGAATCCTGTCTCCCACATCCGGGCGTTCGCTCATCATTCAATCTCCAATTCTTCGCCAAATGCCGCGCTCCAGGCGCGTGCTACCGCCTGCCTCGCTTCGGCCAATGATTGCAACAGTTGCTGGTAATCCTCAGCGAAACAGGCCCGCGCGAGGGCCTCCTGCGCCGGCCTTGAAGGCAAGGCGCAGTCCGGCGCGAGAAGGCGTGCCGAGACCAGCAGGCGCGCCATGAAGGCCAGTGCCTTCTCGATCACGGGATCGAGCAGGCCGGCAGCGCACAATTCCGAAACTGCTTCTGCAAGATCGGGATCGAACCCCACGCGATCGCGCAGCTGGAGATAATGGACCACGAATTCGAGATCGACCAATCCGCCCCGCAGCAGCTTGGCATCGAGTTCGCCCGATGGAGACTTGTGAGCCGCTATCTCCGAGCGCATCTTGAGAATGTCGTGCTTGAGCGCTTGTGGCTTGCGCTCGTCGCGGAGCACTTCGTCGACGATTCCCCGCAATCGCTCCCGCGCCGCCTCGGACCCGAACAAGGGGCGGGCGCGGCACAGGGCCATGTGCTCCCAGGTCCAGGCATCTTCATGCTGGTAGCGCGCAAAACTGTCGAAGCTGACTGCCAATGGCCCCTGATTGCCCTGGGGCCTCAACCTGGTGTCGACCTCGTAAAGCGGCCCTTCGGCAGTAGCGACGCTCAGCGCACCTGTTATTCGTTGCGCAAGCCGGTTGAAATAGGTTGAAGCCCCCAACGGCCGCCGTCCGTCGGACTCTCCTTCGAAACTCCCCGTGAACAGGTAGACGATGTCGAGGTCTGAGGCATGGGTCAGCGCCCCGCCACCCAAGCGCCCGAGCCCAAGGACGACCAGTTCGGAACCGGGGATTCGACCGTGAATCCTGGCAAATTCATCAATCGTAGCCGCGCTGCACACTTCAATCGCGGCCTCGGCAGTACGGCACAGCGCGGCCGAAATCCGGATCGGATCGTGCCGGCCTTCGATCAGCTGGACCCCGAGCTCGAAGCGCGTTTCTCCCACAACCCGGCGAACCCGGTCGAGCAGCGCCTCGTAATCGGCGTCGCTCCCTTCGGGAGCCATGGCGGCGACGAGATCCTCGACCGGGCCCGGCAGGTCGAACGCGCTCGCATCGATCAGCGAATCGAACAATTCCGCCCGGCGCCCCAACTCGTCCGCCAGCGGCGGCGCGAGCGAAAGAATCCTGACCAACTGGTCGAGCAGGCCGGGGCGAGCTTCGAGCAATCGAAATAGGTTAACTGCGCTTGGCAAATTCGCCAAAAGGGTTTCCCAACGATTGAATGCGCGGTCCGGGTCTGGTGCCCTCGACAGGGATTCAAGCAGTCCGGGCAGAATCGCCTCGAACGCATTGCGCGCCGCATCGCTGCGCAGGGATTTGATCGTCCCGTCGCTCCAGCCGCCAATCCGCTCCGCGAGCCGCGCAGCATCCCCGAACCCTAGGGCTTCCAGCCGAGCTGAAAGGTCGCCTGTCGCGGTCGAAGGCAGGGGATCGGCGGCATGGTCGTCACCGTCGAGCAAAGCATCATAACGACGCGCCACTTCCGCGGTGATCTCCTCCAGTCGTGCCTGCAATTGGCTGCCATCCTCCAGTCCATCGAGCCTTGCGACATTGTCCAGCGCTGCCGGATCCCGCGGCAGGCTGTGCGTCTGCCGGTCGTCCACCATCTGCAAACGGTGCTCGATGACCCGCAACCGGTCATAGCATTCGCCCAGGACTTCAGCGTCCCGGGCGGTGACAATTCCCGCATCGGCCAGCGCGTCGAGCGCCGCCCTTGTGCCGCGCACGCGCAGCGCCGGGATTCGCCCGCCATGGATCAGCTGGTGGGTCTGGGCGAAAAACTCGACTTCCCGGATCCCGCCTCGACCCTGCTTGACGTTGAATCCCGGCCCGGGCCGCTCGACCTTGCCGTGGTGCGAACGAATCCGGGCCGTGAGCCGCTTGATATCCTCGATCGCCCCGAAATCGAGGCTGCGGCGCCATATGAATGGCTTGATCGACGCGAGGAACCGCTCTCCTGCCGCAACATCGCCGGCGGCCGATCGCGCGCGGATGAAGGCGGCGCGCTCCCACGCCAGGGCCGACGATTCATAATGGGACAGCGCCGCGTCGAACGAAATCGCCAGGGGAGAGACTTCGGATGCGGGACGAAGCCGCAGGTCGACCCGAAACACATATCCGTCGCCGCTTACCGCACTCAAGCCGTCTACCAGGGCGCGGGCAACCCTCTGCGCGGCCTCACCCGGATCGTCGCGCTCGCGCCGGGGCAGCAGCGCAGGATCGTAAAGCAGGATCGGATCGATATCCGAACTGTAATTGAGTTCCTGAGCGCCGTGCTTCCCGAGTGCCAGTGCGGTGAAACCCGCGGATTGGGCGTCCGGCACGCGCTTACGGATCGCATCAGCGATCGCTGCATCGAGTGCGCGATCTGCCAGCGCGCTCAATTCGTCGAACACCAGCCTCAGCGAGAATACGCCCGCCAGGTCCCCGATCGCCAGCACCAGCGCCAGCGCGGTTCGCTCACGGCGCAGGGCAACGCCGATATCCGGTTCGGCATTGCCAAGCGCCTTCGCCCACCGCAGCGCTTCTTCGCCCTGTCCGGACGTCAGTATCTCGGCGAGTTCGGGGAAGCGGTCGAGCCCCAAGGCGAGAAATGGTGCATGCTTGCGCGCCCTTTCAATCGCCAATTTCCACGCATCCGCCATGTCTGTTCACTGCCCTGTACAGTCCCGATGGGCAAGCGCTGCGCTTGTCTCGCCAGTCGCGCTCTGCCATGGCCGCCGAAACTGATAACAAGTGAGACTTTCCCATGAAGCGGTTTTTCGCGGCCGGATTGGCGGCCATCCTCCTTTCGAACTGCGTGGCAGGCGACGATGCTGGATCATTGGCCGACCTCGATATCCCCGCGATCGAGCCGGGCGAAATCTCGGCCGACACCTTGCGCGACATGACCCGCGAACTTTCGCTGGATCGCTACGAAGGCCGCATGCCGGGAACCCCGGGGGAAGAACTTACGCTCGCCTATCTCGTCGAGAAGTTCGCGGCAGCGGGGCTCGAGCCGGGCAATAATGGCAGCTGGTTCCAGGATGTCCCGCTGGTCGAGATAACCGGCAAAAACTACGCTCCGCTATCGGTCACTGCCGACGGCGAGCGGACCGATTTCGGCTTCGGCAGGGAATGGGTCGGCGTGACCTATCGCGAGCAGGGCCATATCGACCTCGACGACAGCGAGCTTGTCTTCGTCGGCTACGGGATCAATGCGCCCGAAAGAGGCTGGAACGATTACGAAGGGATCGACATGGCGGGCAAGACCGCCGTGATCCTGGTCAACGATCCCGACTGGACCATTGAAGGGCTCGAAGGCACGTTCAACGGTCGGGCGATGACCTATTATGGCCGCTGGACCTACAAGTTCGAAGAGGCCGCTCGGCAGGGGGCCGCCGCCGCCCTGATCGTGCATGAGGAGGCGCCGGCATCCTATCCCTGGGGAGTTGTCGAGAACGGCTGGACCGGCCCCCAGGCCTATGCGGTGCGCAGCGATGGCGGGGCCGACCAGACTCTGATGAATGGCTGGGTGCAGAAGGATGTTGCCGAGCGCCTCCTTGAAATGGCCGGGCAAGACCTCGGCGAGTTGACACAAGCCGCCACCAGCCAGGGCTTCAGGCCGGTGCCGCTGGGGATCGGCGCCTCGACGAGTTTCGACAACGATATTCGCCGCTACGAATCGAAAAATGTCGTGGGATTGCTGCGCGGCTCCGAACGTCCCGACGAGTATGTAGTCCATTCGGCGCATTGGGATCATCTCGGCCGCTGCAATGCCACCCCGGAAGGCGATGACATCTGCAACGGCGCGATCGACAATGCCACCGGGACGGCCGCGCTGGTCGCGCTTGCCGAAGCCTACAACAAGTCCGGACCTCCGGCGCGCAGTCTCCTGTTCCTCGCGGTGACAGCAGAGGAACAAGGCCTGTTGGGCTCGGAATTTTTCGCCGCCAATCCGGTGGTACCGCTCGACCGGATCGTGGGCGGGCTCAACATGGATTCGCTGCATCCCAAATCGCCGACCAGGGATGTCGGCGTGGTCGGCGGAGGCAAGTCGCAGCTCGACGCCTTCCTCGAGGCAGCGCTTGCCTGGCAGGGGCGGACCCAGACCCCCGATTCCACGCCCGAGGCCGGCTATTACTATCGCTCCGACCATTTCAGCTTCGCCAAGCGCGGAGTGCCGATGCTGTATGTCGATCCGGGAGAGGATCTGAGCGAGGGGGGCAGGGAAGCCGGCAGGGCATGGGATGTCGACTATCGCGCCAATATCTACCATTCGCCGAATGACGAGTTCGATCCGGCGTGGGACTGGACCAATGTCGTCCAGGACGTCGAA
>NZ_DBNHSF010000103.1:0-15059 GCF_057143545.1 Candidatus Andeanibacterium sp. | reverse complement strand
CACCAGGTAGTCGCGAGCTCCTTCGGGGCTCGAGGCGGTCAGGATCGGCGTCTGGAACTCGGTGAAGCCCTGCTCGGTCATCCGTCGGCGCAGGCTGGCGATGACCCGGCTGCGCAGCATCATGTTGGCGTGGACACTCTCGCGCCGCAGGTCGAGGAAACGGTACTTGAGGCGGATGTCCTCGGGATAATCCTGCTCGCCGGCGACCGGCATCGGCAGTTCCTCGGCGCGGCTCTGCACCGTCACTCCGCGGGCAAAGACCTCGATCGCGCCGGTCGGCAGGTTGGGATTGATCGCCTCAGGAGCGCGCGCCTTGACCAGCCCGTCGATCGTCACGACCGACTCCAGCCGCAGCCGTTCGAGCACACCCAGCGCCTCGCTATCGCTGTCCGCGACGATCTGGGTAATCCCGTAATGATCGCGCAGGTCGACGAACAGCACGCCGCCATGGTCGCGCTTGCGGTGCACCCAGCCCGACAGGCGCACATTTTCGCCGACATTCGCCGCCGACAGCTGTGCACAGGTATGTGAACGATAAGGATGCATCGAATCTCTTTCCATTCGGCCGTCAATAAGGCAGGGGAAGTCCGCGGCCTAGGGGCGCGATCAAGTCGCGGCCCTTGAGGCGAAGGCCGTCAATTTGTCAAGCCGCGGGCTCGCACGGGTCCATCCAGAAAGTCCTATGAAGATACATTCCCTCATTACCGATACGAAGCAGCTGGCCGAGCTTTGCGAACGCCTGTCCGGAAGCGATTTCGTGACCGTCGATACGGAGTTCATGCGTGAGAACACCTATTGGCCGGAACTCTGCCTGGTCCAGATCGCCAACGAGCACGAAGCCGCCGCGATCGATCCGATGGCCGAAGGAATCGACCTTGCGCCCCTGCTCGGGCTGATGTGCGACAACGAAGACGTGCTCAAGGTCTTCCATGCCGGCGGCCAGGACGTCGAAATCATCTTCAACCTGACCGGCAAGACCCCGCATCCAATCTTCGACACCCAGATCGCCATGATGGCGATCAGCCAGTCCGAACAAATCGGCTATGCCAATCTGGTGGAGAGCTGGCTGGGAACGCAGATCGACAAGGGCGCGCGCTTCACCGACTGGAGCCGTCGTCCGCTGACCGACCGCCAGATCGAATATGCGATTGGCGATGTGACCCATCTGGCCAGGATATTTCCGCGGATTCTGGAAAAGCTGATCAAAACCGATCGCGGCAGCTGGCTCAATGCCGAAATGGAAAAGCTCGCCGATCCGGACAATTATCGTATCGATCCCAGGCAACTATGGCGCAAGATCCGCGCGCCGTCGCGCAATCCGGCGGTTCTCGGGCGACTGCGCGACCTGGCGGCCTGGCGCGAAGGCGAAGCGCAGGACAAGAACATTCCCCGCGGCCGCATCATTCGCGACGAAACCCTGGCCGATCTCGCCAGCCATCCGCCGAGGAGGCAGGACGACCTCGCCAAGGTCCGCGGACTTTCATCGGCCTGGCGCGAGAACGACATCGGCAAGCGGTTGATGAAAGTGCTCAAACATTCCGAACCGTTGAGCCAGGAGGAAATGCCCGAAAAGCCCCAGCGCGGCGCGCCGCTCGGCAAGGAAGGCGCGCTGGTGGCGGATCTGCTCAAGCTGCTGCTCAAGATTCGCGCACGCGAGATCGACGTGGCATCGCGGCTCTTGACCAAGAGCGACGAGCTCGAGGCCCTGGCGGCGGGAATGCGCGACCTGCCGATCTTGGAGGGTTGGCGTTACGAGGTGTTCGGCCGCGACGCGCTCGAACTGGTCGAAGGCAAGCTTGCCTTTGCTGTCGTCAAGGGACGGCTCAAGATGACGCATATAGACGACATGGCCGACCAGATGCGCGCAAGGCCCCTGCCGACCGCAGCCGAATGAGTATCTACCTCCCCACTATCAAGCAGCTGCAATATCTCGTGACGCTGCACGAGCATTGCCATTTTGGACAGGCGGCGGAGGCCTGCTACGTCTCCCAATCGACGCTTTCGGCCGGCATCAGGGAGCTTGAGAGCCTGCTCGGCGTGACCTTGGTCGAACGCAGCCGCCGGGTGGTCCGATTTACCCCGCTCGGCAATGCAGTGGCCGAAAAGGCCCATCGCCTGCTGCGCGAGGCGGAAGAACTGGTCGATCTCGTGCAGTCGGCCGGCAAGCCGCTTTCGGGCGAATTGCGGATGAGCGTCATCCCTACCATCGCGCCGTTCCTGCTGCCGCGAATCCTGCCGCGGCTGCGGAAGGAGCGACCCAATCTCAAGCTGTTCCTGCGCGAGGAAACCAGCGGCGACGCGATCGAAAGCCTTCATCACGGGCGCGCCGATTGCGTGCTGCTGGCGCTCCCTTTCGCGACCGGCGAGGTCGAAAGCCAGATCATCGCGCGCGACAGGCTCTATGTCGCGTTCCCGAAAGACGATCCGCGCAATCCGCCGGAAGAAATCCCGCCATCGCTGATCGATGAAGGCAAGCTGCTCCTGCTCGAAGACGGACACTGCCTGAAAGACCATGCGCTGGCCGCATGCAATCGCCCGGAACTGCGTGCTTCAGCGACCATGATCGGGACCAGCCTGCACACGCTGGTGCAGATGGTCGACAACGGGCTCGGCGTGACTATCGTCCCGGAAATGGCGGTCGATGCAGGTATCCTGCACGATACCCATGTGATTGCCCGGCCGCTCAAGGCCCGCAATGCCTTGCGGGATATTGCCTTGGTCTGGCGCAAGAACTCGCCGCGCTCGGACGAATTTATCCTTCTGGCACAAGAATTAAGGACAAGTGATTGAATTGAAGAACCTTCCTGGAGAGAGGGCCGTGGCGGGAAGCATTTGATCACTGCGCTTGCTAATCCGGCGCGCTCTACGGTATTGTTCCCGCTGACAGGCATTGTTCGGGTCCATTTCCTGCAAAATCCGGCGCTGCCGCATAAATCCGCCGTTTCGCTGTCAGGAAGCAGACAAATGCCAGGGTCAATTTGGCGTAGTCGTTTCGACGGGCTGCGAGAAGGAGGGAATAATGCGCAAGACAATGACATTGGCGCTTGCCGGTGGCGCGCTCCTGGTGGGCAGCTGCGAGCCGGTTGAAACTGTTGCTCCAAACGGAACGGCCGATCCCGTGGCGTTCAAGACCATCTACTCGCTGCCGGATTGCCCCGGTGTTAGTCCAGGCCAGCGCCCCGCCAATATCGGCGTGATCAACATCGTCGTGCCCAACAATTTCAACGACAACACTATCGCCCGTTTGGTCAATTCCAAGAAAGTGTCCGATTTTCCGGCCGATGACCCGAATCCCGAACCCAGCGGCAACAAGGGCAACGGTGCCCAACCCGGCTCGGAGGAGCAGCCGTTCGACTTTTACACGACGACCGACACGGATTTCGGCAGCGGTGACACCGGCCTGATCCTGGTGCGCGTGATCGTGCTAAACGGTCCCGGAAATTCCCCCAATAATTCCAAATGGGAATTCGTCGAAGAAGGCGATTTTCACGGGATCGGACTGATCGATCCGAACGACAACACCGTCGCCTGCGGCAAATTCCCGGTCATCCCCGGCGACAGCAATCCGCCGAACCCACCTCAAGAGGCGCGCCAGATCGCCACTTTCTACATCGATGCGGGCAAGTATGACTGGAACTCGCCTGACTACGCCCTGCCCTTTGTCATCGGCCTGAAAATTCCCGAATATGGCGAAACGCCAATCCTGATCGATCCCAAGATTCGAAATGACGGCGGCGGGCGGATAATCGTCCCGATTGCCCCGATGTCCGACGTCATAGACAGCCAGGTCGATCAGAACACTCAATAGCAAACTTCAAGCAGGTGGCCGTCCAGTCGGGAAACAGCGATATCCAGCCGCGCCGATACAGCGCATTCATCAGCTATACCGATGCGGACCGGGCATTGGCGGCGCACCTCCAGGCGCGGCTCGAGCGCTATCGATTGCCACGCAAGATCGCCGAACAGATCGGTTCGCCCCGCATCCGTCCGGTGTTCGTCGACCGCTCCGAAATGTCGGCCGCCTCGGACCTGGGGGCGGCGCTGACGGATGCACTGCGCCAGTCGGACTACCTGATTGTCCTGTGCACGCCCCGGACGCCCAAGTCCCGCTGGGTCGGCCAGGAGATCAACGCCTTCAGGGAATTGCGCGGCAGCGGCAATACCCTGGTCGCACTGTTCCAGGGGGACAAGGAGCGAAGTTTTCACCCCAACCTGCTGATCAACAAGGACGATCACGAAACCGAGCCGCTGGCGGCGGATTTCCGGCAGGAGGGCGATGGCTACCGCAACGCACTTCTCAAGCTCCTCGCCTCGATTGTCGGCGTAAACCTGGACGAGCTGATCCATCGCGATGCCAAGCGCCAGCGCCGCCTGCAACTTGCCTTTGGCGGGCTGGCAGCTGCCATCGTGCTGGTCTTTTCAGGGCTCGCCTTCTGGGGCTTCCAGGCGAGCAACGCGGTCGACCAGGAGCGGATCCAGGCGTCGCAGGCTATGGAGCGGCAACTCGAGGACCTGCGGGCGGAGATCAGGGCCGGCGGGACGCTCGACATGGCCGCCGCGGTGGTCCGCAATGTCGAGCTGTTTTACGATGGGCAGCCCCCTTCGCGGGACCTTCCCGAGATCGAATTCGGACGGGCCCGCTTGCTCCATGCCAAGGTCGAAGATGCCGAGAAGCGCGGCGATTTCGAAGGAGCGGCGGCCGAGGCCCAGGCTGCCTGGAAAGTCTCCAAGGATGTCCTCGACCGGCAGGGCGACAATCCGGAAGCAATCTATACCCATGCCCAGAGCGCCTACTGGGTTGGTTTCATTGCCTGGCGCATGCGCGATACGCCGCTCGCCGCCAATGCCTTTGCCCGCTACGCGGACCTCGCCGACAGGCTGGTGGCGATCGACCCCGACAACGCCGAATGGCGGCTCGAACAGGGCTATGCCTATAGTAACCTTGGCGTCCTGGCCTTGCGCGAAGCGCTCGATACCGACCTTGCGGAACAATATTTCAGCGCGGCCCAGGAGGCCTTTCGCGAAGTCGGGCGCCGGGATCCCGACAATCTCGATGTGATCTACGAGATCGCCGATGGCGAAGCCTGGCTGGCGGATGTCGGCCTGGCCAGGGGAGATATTGCGACAGCCCGTACACACCGTGAAGAGCAAAGGCGGCTGGTCGACCGCCTCCTGCGCGAAGAGCCTCGCAACCTGCTGTACCTCGCCGACGATTTGCGGGCGAAGCTGGGCATGGCCGCGCTCGAGGCAGCCCAGAACCGGCATCGCAATGCCGTCGGGCAATTGCGCGATGCGCTCGAAGACGCCCGTTCGCTGCTGGCGGCCGACCCCTCGAATGCGACGATTGCCGGGCAGTTGCGGGCGATCGAACTGTTCATTGCGGCGAGCGAACTTGACCTGGCGGCCCGCGACAGGCGAGGGATAATTCGGGCTGAAGATTTGCTGGGAAGCTGTTCGGACGATTGGGATGAAGTATCGGGAGACGAACTTGCGGTCTTCTGCCATATTCTCGAGAGCCGCATTTCAGTGATGCGCGGAAATCGCGAGCGGGCGCGTGCAATCATGACCCAGCCCAAGGTTATTGCGGCAATGCGCTCGCCGCTACTTGGGTCGCGCTGGAACCTCAAACTGGACGAGCAATGCGCCAGGATTGGCGTTTCGGGCCTTTGCCCCTGATCCCACCGCCTCAATCCATGTGCTTGAGGCCGGCCCGCAGATAGTCCCAGCCGGTTATCAATGTCAGGATGGCCGCCGCCCACAGGCTCGCCAGCCCGACCAGGTGGACGAACGGCCATTGCGGCAAGGCCTCGCCCAGGATCAGTGCGCCCAGGGCCACAAGCTGGAAAGTCGTTTTCCATTTCGCCAGCCGGCTGACCGGGATCGAGACCTGCAATCCCCCCAGGAACTCCCTCAGCCCCGAAACGGCGATCTCGCGGACCAGGATGATCAAACCGGCGATCACATGCGCATCGCCGACATAGGGCCCGCGCAGGACGCCCTGCGCGGTCAGCACCAGGATCACGGCGGCAACCATGATCTTGTCGGCAATCGGATCGAGGAAGATGCCGAGCTTCGACACCGTCCCGCTCGAGCGGGCCAGATAGCCATCGAAATAGTCGGTTATGCCCATCAGGCAGTAAAGACCGAACGCCAGGGCGAAACCCAGCTGCCAGCCGGGCCACCACATCAGCGCGGCGAGGAACGGCACCGCCAGGATGCGCGACAGCGTAAGCATGTTGGGCAGGGTCAGCATTCCGGCATCTCCCTTACCGCGCGGGGCCTGTGCAAAAAAGGCATTGCCGCCCCTTGTCCACCCCTCACATCTCGTTAGACACCGCAGCATTCCTGCACGGCGGAAAAGGGCCGCATGACAACATCGACCCACCTCTTGCGACGGAAGCGATTCCTGCCGCTGTTCGTCACGCAGTTGCTCAATGCGTTCAACGACAACCTCTACAAGAACGCGATGGTGCTGTTCGTGGTCTATTTCGTTTACAATTCGGAAGAGGCCGAGGGGCAGTTCAGCGCGATCGCTTCGGGCCTGTTCATCCTCCCGTTTTTCGTGCTCTCGGCGCTGGCGGGTCAACTGGCGGACATGCGCGACAAGGCGCGGATCATCCGCCTCGTCAAGCTGGCCGAAATCTTCATCATGACGGCCGGCGCGGCCGGGCTGGTGCTGGCATGGCAGGGGATCATGACCGACAGCCTTGCGATCCCGCTGATGCTGCTCGCGCTGTTCGCCATGGGCATTCATTCGACTTTCATGGGCCCGATCAAATACGCGATCCTGCCACAACACCTGAAAAAGGGGGAAGTGCTGGCGGGAACCGGGCTGGTCGAGGCGGGGACCTATATCGCGATCCTTTCGGGCACGATCATCGCCGGGTGGATTCCGGTCGAATGGGCCGCGATCGGCGTCATGGGCACGGCGGTGCTGGGCTATATCACCAGCCGCTT
This sequence comes from Candidatus Andeanibacterium sp., assembly GCF_057143545.1. Taxonomy (NCBI): domain Bacteria; kingdom Pseudomonadati; phylum Pseudomonadota; class Alphaproteobacteria; order Sphingomonadales; family Sphingomonadaceae; genus Candidatus Andeanibacterium; species Candidatus Andeanibacterium sp. Next base: position 8,102 of record NZ_DBNHSF010000103.1, on the reverse strand, counting down.
TGTGCCTCCCGCTCCTCCACTGGTCGCCGCCCAGCCGATTGACCGCCACATCGTCCGCTCCTCGATCCAACTGATCCGGGCCACCACGCACGAGCGCGAAGTGTTCTTCGCGATCCTTGCGATCAGCTTCTTCTGGACCATCGGCACAGTGCTGTTCATCCAGTTCCCGCCGCTGGCGAAGAACGTGCTGATGGCGAGCAAGGAAGTGGCAAGCCTGTTCCTGGTGATGTTCTCGATCGGGGTGGCGATCGGTTCGATCTCGATCAACGCCCTGCTCAAGGGAAGGGTCTCGGCGCGCTATGCCCCGTTCTCGGTGATCATGATGGGGGCCTTCGTCGCCCTGTTCTGGTTCGTCTGCCGGATGTGGCCGGCACAGGCGTCCGACCGGCTGATGGGAGTCGCGGAATTCATCGGCCAGCCGCTGGCGATCCCCGCCCTGCTCACCCTGCTGCTGATCGCGATCGCGGGCGGCATGTTTGTCGTCCCGCTTTATGCTTTCCTGACCACCAAGGTCGACCCCGGCCAGGCCGCGCGGACCATCGCCGCAAACAACATCGTGAATGCCGGGGCGATGGTGATCGGCGCACTGATCGCCATGGGGCTCAGCGCGGTCGGCGTTCCGATAGTCGAGCAGGTGCTGTTGAGCGCCGGAATGTGCCTGGTCTCGGCCTGGCTCGGGCGAGTGCTCTACCGGGCCGAAAAGCAGCCCGAACAGCCCGCCCGATAACCCGGCCGGTCAGGCGATGAACGCACTCGTCGCCATGAAGCAAGCGCAATAGGCGACCAGGAAAGACCTGATGTCGTCGATTGTCAGACCCCAGGGCAGGCGTGCGGGAACGGGATCCCTTCCGCTGCGGACATGGGGCGGGATGCTTGCCAGGAACGGGTGCCGGGCGCTTTCGTCGGTGAGAACAAGTGAACGTCGCATGTCCCTCGATTAACCGATGGCTAACCATTTGGAAGCGCGCTAACCGGGGGCGTCGCAGGACGGGACATTAACCGCGCCGGTTCACCCTGTTCGCTAATTGCGGCGTGCCGCACTTCGCCCCACGCGGTCATCCTGCCTTGGCGAAGATGCCGCTCAGCCCTTCCCCAGCTTCACGATATGGTCGAATTCGGCCCTGGTCAGCTCGGCGACCGAAAGCCGCGAGAGCCGGACCAGCTCGATCCCCTCGAGTGCCTTGTCCGCCTTGATCTCCGCTAGCGAGACAGGCCGAGCGAATTTGCGTACCGGCTTGAACCTGACCGCGGCCCATTTGCCTTCCGGATCCTTCGGATCGGTCAGCCCGGCCTTGCTGACTTCGGCGATGCCGACCACCTCCTTGCCCGTTACCGAATGGTAGAAGAGAGCCTTCTCGCCGGCCTTCATCTCCCTCAGATTGCCGGACGCGCGATGGTTGCGAACCCCGTCCCAGACCGTCTCTCCATCCGAAACCAGATCTTCCCAGCTATAGGCGGCGGGCTCCGATTTTATGAGCCAAAAGCGCTTTGCCATTCCTGTCCTCCATCTTCCGGCGAAATCGCGCATAAACTCCCGGATAAAGCGATGCCAAGCCATTGCGCGATCCCAAGGACATGCTGACCGGCAAATTTACCGAATATTCAACGAACCGGTGGAAAGGGGAAGGCCGGCAATCAGGGGTTTCAATTGCATCGTGAAGGAAGGGCCTGACAAACGGGACAATGTCCCCGACCCCGAGCGGCGGATCGGCCCGGCGGAGCGCGATATCGTTACGCTGGGGATCGCGGCCGCGGCCATCATCCTGTTTGTCGGAACCGGCGGATCGGTGCTGCCGCAAGTGGTCCGCTCATCCCTTTATGGCGGGGCAAGCCCTGATATCGCGCTGACCAACGCCTTGCTCCTCAACATTGCCCTGCTGATCTTCGGCTGGAGGCGCTATCGCGATTTATCGCGCGAGATCGGCGAACGCCGCAAGGCCGAGGAGACGGCGCGTCTCCTGGCCGAAACCGATGCCTTGACCGGCCTGCTCAACCGGCGCAGCTTCGCCGCGACCGTCAACGACATGATCGAGCGGGCTCGCGAAACAAGGACGGAACTCGCCATTGTCATGCTCGACCTGGACAATTTCAAACAGATCAACGACGTGCAGGGCCACAAGGCTGGGGACGAAGTCCTGTGCGAGACATCCCGCAAGCTCACGGAGCTCTTGCCTGTTGAAGCGGCGTTGGCGCGACTGGGCGGCGACGAGTTTGCCATCGCCCTCCCCTTCGATTCGCGAGCGCCGGAAAAGGTCGACCAGCTGGCGGAAAGCCTGGTCAATTCGCTCTCCGGCCCGATTGCCTTCGGAAAGGCACGCCAGGAGACGAGCATCTCGGCGGGTATTGCCAGCACAAGGGGCGAAGCAGGAAAGGCCGATCCGGCGGAATTGGGGCAGAATGTGCTCCATCAGGCCGATATCGCAATGTACCATGCCAAGAAACAGGGCAAGAACCGCTATTCCTGGTTCGAGGCGACCATGGAAAGCGAGCTGCTCTTCCGTAACGATCTCGAAACAGGCATCCGTCGCGGCATCGAGAAGGGCGAGTTCGTCCCCTATTACGAACAGCAGATCGATCTCGGGTCGGGCGACCTGGTGGGTTTCGAGATGCTCGCGCGCTGGAATTCGCCGCAACTGGGTCTTGTGAGCCCGAACATCTTCATACCGATCGCCGAGGAGATCGGCGTTATCGCGGAACTATCCGAATGCCTGATGCGCCAGGCGTTCGAGGACGCCAAGCAATGGGATCCCAAGCTTACACTTTCGGTGAATATTTCCCCGATCCAGCTACGCGATCCATGGTTCGCGCAAAAATTGCTGAGGCTGCTGGTGGAGACCGGCTTTCCGCCTTCGCGGCTCGATATCGAGATCACCGAAAGCTGCCTGCACGAGAATATCGGCATGGTTCGCTCGGTGCTCACCAGCCTCAAGAATCAGGGCATCCAGATCAGTCTCGACGATTTCGGCACCGGCTATTCGAGCTTCGCCCAACTGCGCTCGCTGCCTTTCGACCGGCTGAAGATCGATCGCAGCTTCGTTAGCGAACTGGCCGTCGAAGGAGCGGATTCGAAAGTGGTCGAAGCAATCGTCTCGCTCGGCCAGGGCCTGGACCTGCCGATGACGGCCGAAGGTATCGAGAACGACGAGATTCTGGCTGCGCTTCGGCGGATGGGCGATTTCAAGGGCCAAGGTTATCTCTACGGCCGCCCGGAAGACGCCGCCAGGACGATCGATCGCCTGTCGCGCATGAGGCTGCTGGTGGCCGTCTTGAAGAAGGCCGAAGCCGACGAGATCAAGGCAGCGCAAGACCGGAACCGGCAAGACCTGCCGTTCGATCCCGACGAGGACAAGCGCATCGCCAGCTGACCGGTCCGGTCGGTCGTTCGACTAGCCGACATTGCGGTTTATCATGCCAGCGCCTAGAGGCGCTCGCGATGCAGGTTCCTTTCATCAAGATGCACGGCCTGGGCAATGATTTCGTCGTCCTCGACGGGCGACAGGGTACGCTCATCCCGATGACCAGCGACCTTGCCGGCGCGCTGGCCGACCGCAAGACCGGAATCGGCTGCGACCAGCTGATCCTCCTCGAACCGTCGGCGAATGCGGATTTCCGCATGCGCATCTTCAATCACGATGGCGGCGAGGTCGAATCCTGCGGCAACGCCTCGCGCGCGATCGGCCTGCTGACCGGAGCGCCAGCCAGAGTCGAGACTGCCGGTGGGGTGATCGAGATTCGTCCGACCGAGAATGGCATTGCGGTCGATATGGGTATGCCCCGCTTTGGCTGGCAGGAAATCCCGCTGGCCTATGCGATGGACACCGCATCGCTCCCCGTCGCCTGGGAGGAACTCGAGAACCCGGTCGCAATCAATGTCGGCAATCCGCATGTGGTGTTCTTTGTCGACGATGTCGACGCGGTCGAACTCGACCGGCTCGGCCCCCAGATCGAGCATGACCCGCTGTTTCCGCAACGGGTCAATGTCAATGTCGCGCAGATTGTCAGCCGCAAGGCGATCATGTTGCGCGTATGGGAGCGCGGCGCCGGGCTCACCCGCGCCTGCGGGACCGGCGCCTGCGCAACCGCAGTGGCGGCCATGACCCGCGGTCTCGTCGACCGCACGGTGGATGTGACGCTTCCCGGCGGCACGCTGACGATCGGCTGGGACGAGGATCAGATCATCACCATGATCGGGCCGGCGGCCGAAAGCTTTCGCGGCACCTTCGACCCGGCGCATTTCGCATGAGTGGCAGCGCCGAAGTGATCTCGTTGGGTTGCCGGCTCAATATCGCAGAGAGCGAGACGATCCGGGCGTTGCTGGCCGAGGAAGAGAACCTGGTGGTCGTGAACAGCTGCGCGGTAACTTCGGAGGCCGTGCGGCAAACCAGGCAGGCAATCCGCAAGGCGCGGCGAGCCAATCCCGGTGCCCGCCTGCTGGTCACCGGCTGTGCCGCGGAGATCGAGCGCGGGCAGCTTTCGGCGATGCCCGAAGTCGACGGATTGGTGCCGAACAGGCGCAAGCTCGACGCCCGCAATTACAATGCGAGTCCCCGCACCGGCGGGGACCTCGCGCGAATTGACTCGAGACCCCCGCCTGTACGGGGGATCACGCCTCTTCACACACGCGCCTTCATCGCCATCCAGAACGGCTGCGATCATTCCTGCACCTTCTGCGTAATTCCGCAGGGACGCGGGCCGAGCCGTTCGCTCACGATTGCGCAAGTCCTGCACGAAGTCGAACGCCACCTCGTCCAGGGCGCTCCCGAAGTGGTGCTGACCGGGGTCGATGTCACTTCCTGGGGGCACGACCTGCCCGGGAGGCCGCCGCTCGGATCGCTGGCCGAAGCAATCCTGGACACGTTTCCGGAGGTTCGCCGGCTGCGCATGTCCTCGCTCGACGGGATCGAGATCGACGAAGAGCTGTTCGAACTCTTCGCGAGTGCACCGCGGCTGATGCCGCATCTCCACCTCTCGCTGCAGCATGGCGACGATCTGATTCTCAAGCGAATGAAGCGGCGGCATTCGCGGGCCGATGCGGTCGCCCTGGTCAGACGGCTGAAGGCGCGGCGCCCCGATATTGCCATCGGCGCGGACCTGATTGCGGGCTTTCCGACCGAGACGGACGAAATGCACCGCGCCAATCATGCGATCATCGCGGAGCTCGGCATCGTCCACGGGCACATCTTTCCCTATTCGCCGCGTCCAGGCACACCGGCTGCAAGGATGCCCCAGCTCGACAAGGCCGCGATCAAGGCCCGCGCTGCAGAATTGCGTGGCGAGGTGTCGCGGGTTCGCCGGGATTGGCTCGCCGGCCTGGTGGGCAGGCCGTTGACGGTCCTTGTCGAAGCGGGCGGAACCGGCCATGCCGAGAACTTCGCGCAGGTCGCGGTGCCCGAGGGAACGCCGCGGGGAACAATCCTGGAAATTGTGCCGAAGCGGCTCGAAGGGGGCCTGCTGCGATGAGCGAGAAGAAGAGCTGGACCGAGCGGCTGTTTGGCGGGTTCCGCAAGACGTCCGACCGGCTGAGCGAAAACCTCTCCGCGGCGATCGCGATCGATTCCGCCAAGGAGCAACCGACCGACGAAGCAGCGGTCCCGGAACCGGTAGAGGTGACCGCTCCCGAGCCGCCCGCAATGCCCGCGCCGGAGCCTGCCGCAACACCCTCGCCCAAACCGGCACCAAGCGGCATCGCCGCCAGGGTCGCTACTTCCCTTTCCACTGCCAGGCTCGACGACCGCACGCTCGACCAGGTCGAAGACGCCTTGATCCTATCCGACCTCGGGCCGAGCGCGGCCGCGCGCATCCGCGGAAAGCTGGCCGAAAAGCGCTTCGGGTTGAACATTACCGAGAAGGAACTGAAGGAAGCCATCGCCGAGGAAATCGCTGCGATCCTGCGCCCCGTGGCGAAAAAGCTCGAAATAGCCGCCTTCCCCCGCCCGCAGGTCATCCTCGTGATAGGCGTCAATGGCAGCGGCAAGACCACCACCATCGCCAAGCTCGCCCACCTGCTCCAGGAAGAGGATTACGGCGTGATGCTGGCCGCGGGCGACACGTTCCGCGCCGCCGCGATCGGCCAGCTTGCGGTGTGGGCCGAACGGCTCGGCGTGCCGATCGTCAAGGGACCCGAGGGCGGCGACCCGGCGAGCATCGTGTTCGATGCGGTCAAGCAGGCGACCGACCAGGGCATTGATGCGCTGATCGTGGACACGGCCGGGCGGCTCCAGAACAAGCGCGAGCTGATGGACGAACTGGCCAAGATCCGCCGCGTGCTCGGCCGGCTCAATCCCGAAGCGCCGCATGACGTGGTGCTGGTGCTCGATGCCACCAATGGGCAGAATGCGCTGGCGCAGATCGACGTGTTCAAGGAGGTTGCCGGCGTGACCGGGCTGATCATGACCAAGCTCGACGGGACCGCGCGCGGCGGCGTGCTGGTCGCGGCAGCCGAGCAATACGGCCTGCCGATCCATGCGATCGGCGTGGGCGAGAAGATCGACGACCTCCGCCCATTCGATCCCGACCTGGTGGCACGCGTGATCGCGGGGGTTGTGTAGTGGAAGAGACAGGTCCTTCCGATAAAGCCAGGAAGCCCGCATCCGGCTGGGCCAATATCCTGGTCGATTACGGGCCGATCCTGGTCTTCTTCCTCGTCTACCGCTGGTACAAGCCCGACAGCGAAGACATGGTGGCCGAGGTGTTTGCGGTAATCCGCGGGACCGGCGCCTTCATCGTCGCCGCCATCGCGGCCTTGCTCTATTCGAAGTTCAGGCTGGGCAAGGTCTCGCCGATGCTGTGGATCTCGACCGCGCTGATCGCCGGATTCGGCGGACTGACGATCTTTCTCGCCGACCCCTTCTGGATCCAGATCAAGCCGACCGTGATCTACCTGTTCTTCGGCGTCGCGCTGCTGATCGCCTGGCTCAGGGGCAAGGCGCTGCTGCAATGGGCGCTCGAATCCGCCTTCGAAGGGCTCAGCGAGGAAGGCTGGCTCAAGCTCTCGCGCAACTGGGCCTTCTTCTTCTTCGCGCTGGCCGCCCTGAACGAGAGCATGCGCTATTTCCTGAGCTTCGAGGATTGGCTCGCGGCCAAGCTCTGGGTATTCCTGCCGCTGTCCTTCATCTTCACCTTCGCCCAGCTGCCGATGCTGTTGAGACACGGGCTCGCGGCCGAAGCGAAGGAAGAGGAGGAAACCACCCTTCCCCCAACTTAAGGTCTGCTTGCTTGCCCTGCTGTCCGCTTTGGCGATAGAGTGACTCATTCTGACAAGAAGCCAGGGGGATATCGACATGGCCAAGTTCTTCGGAAATTTGAATCTCGTGGTGCTGGTCGGGCTGGTCGCCGCGATCGCAGTGATCGCCAGCTTCACCGGCGCGACCGGCGAAGACGCCAAATCCATCGCCGACGACGTGCTGCGCTGGCTGCATCTGTTTTTCGGGGTACTTTGGATCGGGTTGCTTTATTACCTCAACTTCGTCCAGGTGCCGACCATGCCGGCGATCCCCGCCGAGCAGAAGGGAGCGATTACCGGGCATATCGCGCCCAAGGTCCTGTACTATTTCCGCTACGCTGCACTGTTCACCGTGCTGACCGGCCTCGCGATAGCCTTCCATGCCGGCTATGCGGTCGACGCGCTGACCTTCGCCCTGCCCGGCCAGGTCACGCTGATCGGGATCGGCATGTGGCTCGCCCTGATCATGGCCTTCAACGTGTGGTTTATCATCTGGCCGGCGCAGCAGAAGATCCTCGGCCTGGTCGAGGCCAGCGCCGAAGCCAAGGCTGCCGCCGGTCCGCGCGCGCTCTATGCCAGCCGCACCAACGTGCTGCTCTCGCTGCCGATGCTGTATGCGATGGTCAGCGCCAATCTGGGGTAATCCGGTCTAAGATTGAGGCCGCGGCTTGGCCGCGGTCATCAACTGCAACAGGCGGTTGGCGATCTCGCGGTCGCCCATTACCACGTAGTTGGCGCCCAGGCGCTTGAGGTGCTCGACTTCACCGTCTGAATGCGCGCGGGCGAAGATCGCGATATCAGGGTTTATCCGACGCGCGCTCTCGGCGATCACTCCGGCTTCGAAGCCCTCCGGGATCGCGACGATCAGCTTGGCTGCCGT
>NZ_DBNHSF010000102.1:0-26141 GCF_057143545.1 Candidatus Andeanibacterium sp. | reverse complement strand
AAGGTGCAAGATACTGAAAACCCGTTGGAATTTTCTGAATACTGCGCGAAGCGAAAGCACCAGGATCAGGATGTCTGGATTATCGAGCTCGACCTCAAAAATGCTGAACGCCTGCTTCCGGGTCGTTCATAGAGTGGTTGACATTCGACCGTCCGCGACTATCTGCCCGCCAACTCCAATGCGCAGGCGGCGGAACGGGCATATCGGCCGGTTCGGTTAGCACGCAGACGGGGGGTGGCCGGCAGGCCCTTGAACAGACCAACTCCGTAAATTCGTTGCCAAGCAACAGGTCTTCAGCCTGCGTCTGAGTTCGCCCACCGCCGAGAACGACGGAAATAATGAGTCGCAAGACCAAGCGGGCCGGCGCGATCGCGCTGGCTTCCATGATTGGATTCATCACTTTTGGCGCCGCTACGACCGGCGTCTCAGCACAAGACGAAATCCTCAGCGACCCCAGCGAGGTTGCGGCCGGCCAGGAGCCGGCCAGCGAAGCTACCGCTACACCGGCGGTACGTTTCGTTTCGCAAGAAGTGGTCCAGCCCCTCGATCAGTCGAGCGGGCAATTCGAGCATTCCCACGTGGCGGGATCTGCCGAATCCCTCGCGCAACTGGTGGCAAGTGTCGAAATCGGCGAAGAACTGTCGAGCGACATGCACTGCCTCGCCGGCGCGATCTATTTCGAATCCCGCGGCGAACCGCTGGAAGGCCAGCTGGCTGTCGCCAGGGTTATCGTGAACCGGGCTGAATCGGATCGTTTTCCCTCCAGCTATTGCGGCGTCGTTTACCAGCGCTCCCAGTTTTCCTTCGTCCGCGGGGGAAAGATGCCCGCAATCAACACCTCGTCGGCCGCGTGGGCCAAGGCCCGGGCGATTGCGCGCATCGCCCATGAAGGCTTGTGGGACAGCGCGGCCAAGGGCGCGCTGTTCTTCCATGCGACATCCGTAAGGCCCAATTGGCGGTTGACGCGCGTCGGCCAGGTGCATCGCCACATCTTCTATCGCTGAAGCGTGGGTCAGTCGCGCAATTCGACCCACACGGGGGCGTGATCGCTGGCCTTTTCGCGCCCGCGATATTCCTTGTCCACGCCTGCCGAGACGAGGCGATCGGCGCATTCGGGCGACAATAGAAGGTGGTCGATCCGGAAGCCGTGGTCGCGCTGCCAGGCCCCGGCCTGGTAATCCCAGTAGGTCCACACGCCTCCGCGCGGATTGAGCGTGTCGAGCGCGTCGGTCCAGCCCCGCCCGAGCATGCGGTAATAGGCATCGCGCGATTCCGGCTGAGCCAGCGCGTCTTCCGCCATCGCCTTGACCGACCAGGTATCCTTGTCTTCGGGAATGACATTGAAATCGCCCAGGACGACAACCGGAATTTCGAGCCTCATCAGCTCTTCCATCCGGCGGGCCAGCCGTTCCATCCAGGCGAGCTTGTAATCGAATTTCGGCCCCGGTTGGGGATTGCCGTTGGGCAGATACAGATTGCACAGCCTGACCCCGGCGACATCGGCCTCAAGATAGCGCGCCTGTTTGTCTTCGGGATCGCCGGGCAGACCGCGCTGGCGTTCGAACGGTTCTTCGCCGTCGGCCAGGATCGCGACCCCGTTGAAGCCCTTCTGCCCGTGCCAGATCGCCTTGTAGCCGATACTCTCGAACTCTTCCGCCGGAAAGTTCTCGTCGAGCGACTTGATTTCCTGGAGGCAGGCGGCCTTGGGCCGGCGCTCTTCGAGCCATTCGATCAAGCGAGGAAGCCGCGCCTTGACGCCATTGATGTTGAAACTGGCTATCCGCACCTTCTTTAGATGCCGAAGCTCGAACCGCAGCCGCAACCCGCGGCCGCGTTCGGGTTTTCGACCCTGAACGCCGCTCCGCCCAGCGATTCGACGAAATCGACCGTACTTCCGGAAACCAGCCCCAGGCTCACCGGATCGACGACCAGCCGCACGCCTTCGGTCTCGCTGACCAGGTCGTCGTTCTCGGGGCCCTCGGCGAGATCGAACCTGTATTGAAAGCCCGAACAGCCGCCGCCTTCAACCGAAAGCCGCAGGATGGCGGGCTTCGACTGCCGCTCGGCAATCCAGGCGACACGCCTTGCTGCGGCAGGGGTCAGGGTCAGGGTTTCGGCCATCTAGGGCGATGTAGGGTCAGTCAGGCTTTCACTCAAGCGACGAAGCGCAATTCATGCCATCTGGATATATTCGCGCATCTGCTCGGCTTCGGCCTCGATCAACTCGATCCGGTACTTGACCAGGTCGCCGATCGAGATGAAGTCGACGATCGCGCCCGCGCTTTCGACGGGCAGGTGGCGGATCCGACGATGCGTCATCAAGGCCAGTGCATCCAGCACCCGGGTTTCCAGGCCGACGGTGATGGCAGGCGCGGTCATCACGGTGCGCACTTTCTGGATCAGGGCGGCGGCCCCATTGCGGGCAACCGAATGAAGCAGGTCGCGTTCGGAAAACACGCCGACAAGCCTGCCATCCTCGAATACCGGCAGTGCGCCGATTCGTTTTTCGGACAGGATCCGCGCCGCTTCCTCGACCGTTGCGCCGGCCTGGCAGCTGAAAATCTGCCGGTCGCGCCCTTCGACAACCCTTGCGATCGTCATTTTCGCTCTCCCGTTTATGTTTTCACATCAATTATGCCACAAACAGGCGATTCCATCCAAATATCGCTTTGCAACGCACCGTCTCGCTGGGCAAAGAGCGGTCATGCCGCACCATTCCCCGCTCGACGAGCCGCATATCGCGAACCATGCATGGAGTCGCTTCAGGCGACAGCTGCGCGTGACTGCCTGGCTCGCCCTGATCGCCGATATTGCCATGCTGGGCGGGACATTTTTGGCCTACGGGATGGTCTCGATCCATCTCTATATCGGCATCGGGTTGGCGCTGCCGCTGGCGATCTTCCTGTTTTCCGCGCTGATGGGGTTGGTCTTCCTGTCGAGCGGCACCGGCCACGACCATGCGGTCGCTGACCAGCGGGAATTCCGCAGGAAGCGCTAGTCTGCCGGGTAAAGGCGATATTCCTCGACCGGGACTCCGCCGATCAAGTGTTCCTGGATGATCCGCTCCAGCACCGGGGCGGTGCAGGAATGGTACCAGACCTGGTCCGGATAGACTACAGCGACCGGCCCTGCGGCGCAGATCTGCAAGCAATCGGCCTTGGTCCGCTGGACCCCGTCGCGCCCCACCAGCCGCAATTCGACAAGCCTGCGCTTGAGATAGGTCCAGGCCGCTTCACCCTCGTTGCGTGAGCAGCATTCCCCGTTTTCGGACATGCAGCACAGGAAGATGTGACGTTCGACCGTTGTTCCGCCCGCAATCCTCAGCTTCTGCCGTGCGCGTTCGAGTTCTTCCGGAACCATCGGCCCTGGCGGCTCAGCCCTTTTTGCCGGCGATGCGGGCTATCTCGGCCGCAACCAGCCGTTCGACCAGTTGAGGCAGATTCTTGTCGAGCCATTCGGCCAGCATCGGCCGCAGCATTTCCCGGACCAGCCCTTCGAGCGAAGTTTCGCCTGAGCGAACGATTTGCGGCTGGACCCCGGGTTCAGCCAGCATCGCCAGCGCGGCGAGAGACTCGCGCATGGATTCGCGGGCTCTTTCCGCGATCAAGGGAGTCTCGCTCCCGGCTTCGACCGCTTCATTCTCGACCAGCTCGGCCTCGGTGCCCAGTTCGAGCACTCCGTCGGCATCCTCGGGATTGTCGCGCTCTTCCTCCAGGCGGCGGCGCTGCTCGATCGCGGCCTCGCGATTGTCCCGCGCGATCACCTTCTTGATCGAGGCGAGGATTTCCTCGACCGACGGTTCGCCTTCCTGCCGCATGTCGCCACCCCCTGAAAACTGCCTACGGACCCTGAATTTCCCCGTCTTGAGCGGGCGTGTCAACGGTTCTCGTCGATTGCGCGACCGGATCGGGGTCGAACTCCCAGTCGAACATCTTGCCCTTGACCCGGTCGTAATTGACCTGGGGATCGTAGAGCACGCCTTCGTCGAGTCCCAGGTCGCGGGCTTCTGCACGGCCCATGGCGGCGAGCAGCGAGAAGCCGGCGACATAGGCATTGCGCCGGGCGGTCACCAGCTGGACCTGGGTGCGCAGCAATTCCTGCTGCGCGTCGAGGATGTCGAGAATCGTCCGGTTGCCGACCGAATTCTCCGCCCGCACGCCTTCGAGGCTGAGTTCCGCTGCCTGCACTGCGGTTGCGGTCGAATCGATGATCGCGTTGGCCGCCTGCCAGCTCGACCATGACGCCCTGACCCCGGCGATCACGTCGCGTTCGGCGCCGATCTCCTGCTCGAGTGCGGCCGCCTGCCGCGCCTGCGCCTGGCGTTCCTGCGCCGCCGGACGACCGCCCTCGAAGATCGGGATGGTCAGCCTTGCACCGGCGGTGGCCGCGGTCGAGCTGTAGGGCGGGCCATTGCCCGGATCGCTCCGCAGCGTGTCGGAATAGTTTCCGGAAGAAAAAAGTTCGAGCCGCGGCAGCCTGCCCGCTCCAGCCACCTCGATGTCGTGCCAGGCGGCCCGGGCCCGTTCGCGCGCGGCGATCAGGTCGGGATTGTTCTCGAGGGCGATCGCCACCGCGTCCTCGACAGTGCCCGGCATGCCCGGTAAGGGCGGCGGAGCCTGCAAATCCTGCGGCGCTTCGCCCACCAGCGCGATATAATTCTCACGCGCCGAAACGAGATCGGCCTGCGCCGACTGCAAATCGCCTTGTGCCAGCGCCAGCCGCGCCTGGGACTGCGCCACGTCGGTGCGGGTGAGGTCGCCGATCTCGAAGCGGTCGCTGGTCGCCTGCAGATTGACGGTAAGCACTTCGACGTTTTGCGCCGACAGGCTGACGATCGCCTCGCGCAGGATCACGTCCATATAGCCGGCGACGACACTGGTGAAGATGAAGCTTTCGGTCCCGCGCAGATCGGCCTGTCCGGCGGAAACGCGAATCTTGGCGGCTTCGATCGAATTGCGCACCGCACCGCCCGAATAGACCGGCACGGTCAGCGAGACGCTGCCATTGAGGCTGCGGTCGGGTATTATGCCGTTCGTATCGGGGAACGAATCCTTCAATTGTTCGGTGAAGGTCGCGCTGCCGCTCACCGAAGGGAGCCCGCTCGATCGGTTGATCGGGACGTTTTCGTCGGTCGCGCGCTGGTTCGCCCGCGCCGCCTGCAAGGTCGGATTGGAAAGATAGGCTTGGAGCAGCGCTTCCTTGAGCGTATCGGCCGCCGCCGGAACGGGTAGCAAGGCGATTGACACGCTACCGGCCAACAGGGCCAGCTTCAATCTCCTGGACGGCATGGTCAGAAGCTCCAGCCCTTCGGGGCTGCAAATTCGGGCAGTGCCGGGATGCCGATTTCCGCAAGCGGTACCAGCGCGACGTCCCCTGCCACCTTGCGCCCCGTGGCCAGCCGGCTGATCCCCCTGTCGATGAGCCCGGTCACGACCTTGGCATTATCCGCCAGCCGCGCGGCGAGAGTGTCGGGCAAGTGTTCGATCGCGCCGTCGATCAGCAGCAAGCTGAACTCGCCCTGCTTGCGGCTCCTGGCCAGGGCCTGCCCGGGCGAAACCACTTCGAGCGATCCGACCAGCGGCCGCACCAGCTCGGCGAGATAACCGCTGCCGCCATCGACCAGCAGGGCGCGGTCGTCCGGCTTTGGGCCGGCCTCTTCCAGCATCTTGCCCTGGACGAGCGGCGCGGCGAGAAATCGTCCGTCTCCAAGCGCGATCGCGCGATCCATATAAGCGACGCTCCTGGCCCCCGCGGGAACGAAATTTTCGCGCGGCACTATACCCATCCGCTCGCGCACAAAGTCCGAATTGACCCCGCTGACACGCAACTGGCTGTCGACCATCGCCCGGCGGGCGGCTGCAAAATCGATCTCGAGGGGGCGATCTTCGAGGGTAGTCATTCCTGCGTCCTTCATGCGCACTGTATTACATATATAACACGCCTGCGCAATTCATTGTGCCTTAGGCGCAAGCCGTTCGCCAGCCAAGCGCTTTGACGCTATGGAGATGCGCCGATAATGCGGCGATCATTCGATTGGAAGGAGTAAGGCGTCGATGAGCGACATGATCACGATCCGGGAGGAAGACCTGATCGAAAGCGTCGCCGACGCCCTGCAATATATCTCCTATTACCACCCGATGGACTATATCCGCGCGCTCGGCGTGGCATATGAAGCCGAGCAGGGGCCGGCGGCCAAGGACGCGATCGCCCAGATCCTGACCAACAGCCGGATGTGCGCGGAAGGCCACCGGCCGATCTGCCAGGATACCGGCATCGTCAATGTGTTCGTCAAATGGGGCCAGGATTGCCGGCTTGGGTCAGATCGCTCGTTGCAGGAGGTGGTCGATGAAGGCGTCCGCCAGGCTTACAACAACCCCGAAAACAAGCTGCGCGCCTCGATCCTGGCCGATCCGGCCTTCACCCGCCGCAATACGCGCGACAACACCCCTTGCGTACTTTCGGTCGAGATGGTGCCGGGCAAGACGGTCTCGATCGACGTTGCGGCAAAGGGCGGGGGAAGCGAGAACAAGTCCAAGTTCAAGATGATGAACCCGTCGGACAATATCGTCGACTGGGTGCTGGAAATGATCCCGCAAATGGGTGCCGGCTGGTGTCCTCCCGGGATGCTCGGCATCGGCATCGGCGGCACGGCCGAACACTGCATGCTGCTCGCCAAGCAAAGCCTGATGGCGCCGATCGACATGGCCCAGCTCAAGGCGCGAGGGCCATCGACAGATATCGAGAAGCTCAGGATCGAGATCTTCGACAAGGTCAATGCGTTGGGGATCGGCGCACAGGGCCTGGGCGGCCTTTCGACCATTCTTGACGTCAAGATCCTCGACTGGCCGTGCCATGCTGCAGGCAAGCCGGTGGCGATGATTCCCAATTGCGCCGCCACCCGCCATGCGCATTTCACTCTCGACGGATCGGGTCCGAGCTATCTCGAACAGCCGAGGCTCGACGAATGGCCCGATGTCCATTGGCAGCCCGATGCGAAGGCCAGGAAGGTCGATCTCGACAATCTCACGCGAGCAGAGGTGTGCAGCTGGAAGCAAGGCGACCGGCTGCTCCTCAATGGCAAGATGCTCACCGGGCGCGACGCGGCGCATAAGCGAATCCAGGATATGCTTGCCAAGGGCGAGGAGCTGCCGGTCGATTTCAAGAACAGGGCGATCTATTATGTCGGCCCGGTCGATCCGATCATGGGCGAGGCGGTGGGTCCCGCAGGTCCGACCACCGCCACACGAATGGACAAGTTCACCGACATGATGCTCGAGCTGGGCCTGCTGGTCATGATCGGCAAGGCCGAACGTGGGCAGGGCGCGGTAAGCGAGATCGCGCGGCACAAGGTTGCCTATCTGATGGCGGTCGGCGGGGCCGCCTATCTGGTCAGCCGGGCGATCAAGGAAGCGAGGGTCGTGGCTTTCGAGGATCTCGGCATGGAAGCAATCTACGAGTTCACGGTCGAAGACATGCCGGTGACCGTGGCGGTCGATGCCGAAGGCAACAACACCCACCAGCTGGCGCCGCTGGTCTGGCGCGAACGGATCGCCAAGGAGAAGCTGCTCGGTTGATTCAGATCGCCGCCGTCCAGCCGGCTCGACCTTTGTCGGCCCAATTCACAATCGACCAAATATGGACTGTATTCGACAGCCGTGCTGGCGCTTGTCCGGCAAGACCGGCTATGCGCCCGCACAATGGATGATTTCGAACCCGAACTGACCCGGCCGCGGGTCGCCTTGAGTGCGGTGGTGGCTTCGGCGGTCGGCCTGTGGTTCTGCTATTTCGTGCTGACCACGGCAAGGGCCGAGATACTCGACCTCGGCTTTACCATGGAGCTGCTGTGGCGCAGGGCCCTGGTCGCGCTTTTCGGTGTCGCGGTGACCTTGGCCATGTGGCTGGTCCTGCGGCTGTTCGACGCGAAATCGCTGTGGGTGAAGGTTGCCGCCGCGCTGATCATTGCCGCGCCGGTTTCGGTCGTGCTGGCCCAGGCCAACCGCATGGCGTTTGCCGGCATCGAACCGGAAATCCTCGAGCGGCTGGGCGAACGCCAGGGCTTTACCGTCCGCCGCGACGAAAGCGGGAATATCCTGGTCGATGTGCCGCTCGCGAATTTGGGCGTCACTCCCGATGCGCCACCCGGCGGCGAAGCTCCGAATTCGATCACTATCCAGAGCCAGGAGGCGGGCGAGAACCGGATCCAGGAAATTACCGAGATCGCTTTGGGGCGCTATTTCCTGATGCTCGCCTGGTGCTCGCTCTACCTTGCCATGCTGGCGGGCGAACAGGCCCGTAGCGCCGAACGCCGCGAAGGTGCGTTCCGGCGGGCGGCCAAGGCGGCGGAACTGCGATCGCTCAGATACCAGGTCAATCCGCATTTCCTGTTCAACACCCTCAATTCGCTGTCCGCGCTGGTCCTGACCGGGAAGACCGACCGCGCCGAGGCCATGATCCAGACTATTTCGACCTTCTACCGCCACAGCCTTGCCGACGATCCGACTTCCGACGTCGCGCTGAAGGACGAATTCGAATTGCAGCGGCTCTATCTCGACATCGAGGCGGTGCGTTTCCCCGAGCGGCTGGTGGCACAATTCGACCTGCCCGACGCATTGGCCTCCGCCCGCGTACCGGGAATGATCCTGCAGCCGCTGGTCGAGAATTCGGTCAAGCATGCGGTCGCTCCCTCGTCGGGGAAAGTGACCATCAGGCTGGCTGCGCGCGAGGAATATGGCCGGCTGGTCATCACCGTCTCGAATGACGGGAAGGGTGCCACCAAGGGCCGCCCGGCAAGCGAGGGCTACGGCATCGGCCTGGCGAATGTCCGCGAGCGGCTCGAAGCGCGCTTCGGCGATCAGGCAAGCATCGTTTCCGGACCTACAGAAACGGGCTATGCGACCAATATCCGGATTCCGCTCCTGACCCATGGCTGACGAAAGACCCGACCCGCTGCGCACCCTGATCGTCGACGACGAACCGCTGGCCGTCGAGCGAATGCAGGTGATTTGCGCAAAGCTCGGCGAGCTCGCGGTGGTGGGCACCGCCAATGACGGCGCGGCGGCATTGCGCCTGGTCGATGCCCTGGCACCCGACCTCCTCCTGCTCGACATGACGATGCCGGAAAAGGACGGGCTTTCGGTGGCGCGCGAACTGGCCGAGCGGGAATCGCGGCCGGCGGTGATTTTCGTGACCGCGCATGACAATTTCGCGGTCGAGGCCTTCGATCTCGAGGCGGTCGATTACGTCCTCAAGCCGGTGACGCTCGAACGGCTCGAACGCGCCATCGACCGAGCTGTTGCCCGGCGCGCCAGATCGCCCGGGTTGCAGAGCAACTGGCTCGAAGAATTCTGGATTCCGCATCGGTCGGAATTGATCAGGATCGAGGCGACCCGGGTTGACCGGGTCGACGCAGAGCGCGATTACGTCCGGCTCCATGTCGGAGACACCAGCTATCTCCTGTTGCAGACGATCGCCGGGCTCGAAGCCAGGCTCGATCCGGCGAAGTTCATCCGGATCCATCGCTCGTGCATCTTGCGGCGCGATTTCATAACGGGCCTCAGGCACGAAGGACTCGGTGTCTGGTCGGCCGAAGTCGCCGGCGGCGAGGCCCTCAGGATCGGCCGGACCTATCTCGCAAAGGTGAAGGCCATGGCCGGCCGCTGACCATCCCGTGCCGTGCGGCCGGGCTGGCGGGCGAGGTACTGCCGACCATGGCCCAAGGAGGGCCGGGACCATGGGACTGGTCTGGTCCCGGCCGGGAGAGGGCCGGTCAGCCGCCAGCCTTTTCTTCCTTTGTCAGCCTGGCGATGTTCTGCTCGATCTGGCGCTTGGCGTCGCGGATGCATTGGCGCGTCTCGCGCGACATGATCCGGCTACCGACCGTGCTCTCGTTCGCGCCACATACATCCCTTGCGGCGAAGTCGACCCTGCGATCGAGTTCCTTGACGCCGTCCTTGGTGGTGAGATCGAGATCCTCGTACTGGACCTCGACCGATTCCGCCATCGCGGGCTGGGCTGCAAGCAGCACACCGGCGAGAGCGGAAAGCGCAAATGCGGATGTATTCATTTCCTCACTCCTCCTTCAAAATGCGGACCGTCCCGGGCCTTTCGGTGGGCGATGGGAGGTACTGCATGGGTGGAGTAATACACTCCGATCGATCCGCGGGCCTGCCGGGCTCGACAGCCGCGCAACCGGTCTCGATAAAGGCTACAATTGTAGACGAACGACTCGAATCGAGCGACGAACGCCATTTGGCATTCGATGAAAACTTCATCACAATGCAGGTGGAATGTGGATTCTCGTTACCTTCCTGCTCGGGATCGGCAATTTCGCGCTGCACAAGGCGGTGCTCGAATCGCGTCACCCGTTCATGGACTGGATGGCCGCCCATGGCGGCAAAGCCGGGAAGCGCATGACTCTCGCCCTGGAATTTGCCGTTCTCTTGGGGGCAATGCTGCTGGTCGCCTATGACGGCGTCTGGTGGGGCTGGGCCTATGCCGGGTACAGTCTGGTCAACGGCATTGCGGGCTGGCTGATCCTCGCCCGACGTATCTGAGCCGGGCCGAAAATTATCGCTTGCCCAAATCCGCCCCGAACGCTCTTGGATTCCAGCAATGCCGGCAACAGTCCTCTTCCACTGCAGCGATATCCATTTCGGGATCGAGGACCGGGCGGCGCTTACCTGGTTCGAAGATGCGGTGCGGAAGGAAGCGCCCGACATGGTGATCTGCACCGGGGACCTTACCCAGCGGGCGAAGCGACGCGAATACGATGCGGCGCGCGAGTGGTTTTCGGGGCTGGGGGTGCCGGTGATGCTCGAGGTCGGCAATCACGACATGCCTTATTACAGCCCGATCGAACGCTTCCGCACTCCGTTCAAGCGCTTTTCCAGGCTCGTCGCCTCGCTCGCCGCGGTACCCGAATTCGACGATATCGCGTTTGTCTCCCTCGTTACGACAGTCAGCGCGCAAAGAAGATGGCCGTGGTCGGATGGAGTGATCCGCCAGCATGCGCTGGACGCGGCGCTCGGGCAGCTGGAGAGGCTGCGCGGCGATGACCGGTTGAAGCTGGTGACTTGCCATCACCCGCTGGTGAGCGCCAGGCCGGGCCGGCGCAACAAGACTATCGGCGGCAACGCGGCAGTCGCGGCGCTCGCCGCGGCCGGGGCGGACGCCGTGCTTTCCGGCCACATTCACACGCCGTTTGACCTGGTCCACGACATCGCCGGACGGCGCTTGCGGTTGATCGGCAGCGGGACGATGTCCAGCCGGCTGCGCGGATCGCCGCCATCCTACAATGTCATCAAATATAGCCGGATCGGCGGCCTCGAGGTAGTGCAACGCCAATACAGGGGGTAGCCCGCCGGGTCGCCACGCGAAGAGGGCGGCCCAACGGACCGCCCTTCGATTGCCGACTTGATTTGCTTAGCGCTTCGAGAACTGGAAGCTGCGGCGGGCCTTGGCCCGGCCGTACTTCTTGCGTTCGACCACGCGGCTGTCGCGCGTCAGGAAGCCGGCGGCCTTGACGGTCGAGCGCAGCGCGGGCTCGAATTTGGCGAGCGCCTGGCTGATACCGTGCTTGACTGCTCCGGCCTGGCCCGAAAGACCCCCGCCCTTGACGGTGGCGACGACATCGTACTGGCCTTCGCGCCCGGTCACCGCGAATGGCTGGTTGATCACGAGACGCAGCGTCGGGCGTGCAAAATAGGCTTCCTGGTCGCGCCCGTTGACGATGATCACGCCCTTGCCCGGCTTGAGCCAGACTCGCGCAACCGCATCCTTGCGCCGCCCGGTCGCATAGGAACGGCCAAACTGGTCGACTTCCTGTTCGCGCAGCGGGGCCTCGCTCCTCATGGTAACGTCGGCCACGCCCTCGGCGGCGGCGGCAGCGTCTGCGGCGGGTGCGTCGCCAGCGATATCCTTCAGATCTGCCAGATCCGAAACAGTATTCTTTTCCTCGGCCATCAGGCGGTTACCTTGTTCTTGCGATTCATCGACGCGACATCGAGCGTCACGGGCTGGTTGCCGGCATGCGGGTGCTCGGCTCCGGCGTAAAGGTGCAGCGCCTTCATCTGCTGGCGGCCAAGCGGGCCGCGCGGAATCATGCGTTCGACTGCCTTTTCGAGCACGCGCTCGGGGAAGCGGCCTTCGAGCACCTTGCCGGCGGTGACGCCCTTGATGCCGCCTGGATGCCCGGTGTGCTTGTAATAGGTCTTCTGGCTGAGCTTGTTGCCGGTCAGCTTGACCTTGCCGGCGTTGATCACGACAACATGATCGCCGCAATCGACATGCGGAGTGAAGCTCGGCTTGTGCTTGCCGCGAAGATGGTTGGCGATGATCACCGCCAGGCGGCCGACCACAAGCCCTTCGGCGTCGATCAGATGCCATTTCTTGTCCACTTCGGCCGGTTTGATCGACCTCGTGGTCTTACTGAGCGCTTTCATGCCCTGTCTTTCCTCGTTGTATCTGCCCCGGGGCCCGCGCTGCATTGCCTCGCGGCCAGGCGAAGAGCGCGCCCTTTCTAAGGAATTGTTGCTCAAGTCAAGCGAATCCGGGGGCTGACAGAGAGGTAAAATAATACCGTGGAGGATGCATGACGCTCTCGTGAGCGCATCTATTGCGCCGCGCCCTTCAGTTCGCCGAGCCAGTCGAGTGTCGCCTTGCCGGCCTCGTCCGCGATCCAGCCAATGATCGCCGGGCTATCGTAAGGATGGAGGTATTCCAGCCGGGTTTTGGCTGCTTCGAGCAGATCGGGGCGCGTCTTGAACAACGCGCCACATTCGCGTGCCTCCCCGCGTTCGCCCTGCCAGCGATAGATCGAACGGATTCCCGGGATAATGTTGGCGCAAGCAATCAGATCTTCCTCGAGCAGGCGCTCTGCCGCCGCCACGGCGGCGTTCTCGTCCGCGAAAGGCGACCAGATCAGCGCCGCGCCGCTCAATCGCGCCGTCCCGTGACATGAACGCCCCACGCGGTCGCTGCCACCAGAAGCGCGCCGACAAACTGGTGCAACACTGCCAGCCACAGCGAAACGCCCGTCAGCACGGTTGCGATCCCCAACAGGATCTGGAGGCCGAAAGTGGTGTGAATCGCGAGCGAGGGCGGCCGGCTGCCAGCCTTCTTGCACGCCCGCGCCAGCACGATCAGGAATCCCACAGCGACCCAGGCCCACCAGCGATGGAGGAAGTGGAGCAGGAAGGGCTCGTGGGTCAAAGCCCAACCGACCCCGTTCCGCCAGTTTACCTCTGGGAAGAATCGTCCCTGCATCAGCGGCCAGCTGTCGGACGCGAGACCGGCATTGAGTCCCGCGACCCACGCTCCGAGCAGCAGTTGGACAAACAGGACGAACGATGTCGCGAGGCCCAGCGCACTCATGACCGCGGAGCGCGCGGCAGGATCGCGCTCGAGCTCCTTGAGATCGAGCGCCGTCCACACCAGCCCGCCCAGGGTGAACAGCGCGGTCAGGAGGTGAATCGAAAGCCAGAAATGGCTGACATCGGTCATTTCCGCCGACAGGCCCGAGCGAACCATGAACCAGCCGAAGGCGCCCTGGAGGCCGCCCAGTGCAAGCAGGGCGAGCAGCCGTGGCTTGTAGCCGGCGGGAATGGCTCGCTTGAACCAGAACCACGCCAGCGGAATGGCGAAGGCCAGCCCGATCAACCGGCCAAGCTGGCGGTGCGCCCATTCCCAGAAATAGATGAACTTGTAGTCCTCCAGCGTCATTCCGGCGGGGCCGTTAACCTGCCGGTATTCCCCGATTCGCTGGTAGTTTTCAAATTCCTCCTGCCATTGCGCGTCGTTCAGCGGGGGGATCGCCCCGGTCAGGGGCTTCCATTCGGTGATCGAGAGGCCCGATTCGGTTAGCCTGGTGATCCCGCCAACCACCACCATTGCCACCACCAGTACAGCAACCGCCAGCAGCCAGCGCGCGAGCGCGGCCGGGCGCGCAGTGCCTCCCAAGGCCCGCGAAAGGCCTTCTCCGTCCCTGATAGCGGCGACCATGCGCCGTGATGTGCGATGGCCACACGAAAGAAGCAAGTGCGCAGGCACCTTGCGGAATGTTACATCGTTACATACATGGTCGCGCATGGGTTTCTCCTTCCCGACGATTCGCGGCCGGCTGGATCGCGCAGGCATGGTCCTGTCCGGACTGTGCGCCCTGCATTGCGTGCTGAGCATCGTGCTGGTTGCGGCGCTCGGATTCGGCGGCGGGCTGCTGCTTCATCCGGCATTCCACCGGATCGGGATCGTCATTGCCGCGATCATCGCCGCCGTCGCCATCGGGGCCGGCGCGCTCAGGCACCGCAAGGCGGCCCCGTTCGTAACCGCAATGACCGGGCTCAGCTTCATGGGCGGCGGGCTGGCCGTGCCGCACGGCCTCGAAGAGGCGGTGCTAACCATTATCGGGGTGATCCTCGTCGGCGCGGGCCATATCCTGAACTTGCGCAACGCGTCCTAGCGGCTATTGCGCGCGGCATGGCTGCTGCGCTTACCCTGACTGTCAACGGCGAGACCAGGCGGACAAGCGCCGCCACGATTGCCGCGCTCGTCGCCGAACTCGATCTCAAGCCTGAAAAGGTGGCGGTCGAACGTAATGGCGCAATCGTGCCACGTTCGACCTTGGGGCAGGCTCCGCTATGCGAGGGCGACGTGCTGGAGATCGTCCATTTCGTCGGTGGCGGCGCTGGGCCCGGGACCGACGACGACAGCTGGAGCGTTGCCGGGCGGAGCTTCACCTCGCGGCTGATCGTCGGGACCGGGAAATACAGGGATTTCGAACAGAACGCCGCCGCGGTCGAGGCTTCGGGTGCGGAAATCGTCACTGTCGCGGTGCGCCGGGTCAATGTGTCCGACCCCAAGACGCCCATGCTGACCGATTACATCGATCCCAGGAAGATCACCTATCTGCCCAACACCGCCGGCTGCTTCACCGCCGAAGATGCGATCCGCACGCTTCGGCTGGCGCGCGAGGCCGGTGGCTGGGACCTGGTGAAGCTCGAAGTGCTGGGTGAGGCGCGCACGCTTTATCCCAACATGCTCGAAACCATCCGCACCACGGAGGCCCTCGCCAAGGAGGGCTTTCTGCCGATGGTCTATTGCACCGACGACCCGATCGCGGCGAAGCAGCTCGAAGATGCCGGCGCGGTGGCTGTGATGCCGCTGGGCGCGCCGATCGGGTCGGGGCTGGGCATCCAGAACCGCGTGACCATCAGGCTGATCGTCGAGGGCGCGAAGGTGCCGGTGCTGGTCGATGCCGGAGTCGGGACGGCGTCCGATGCCGCGATCGCGATGGAGCTCGGCTGCGACGGGGTCCTGCTCAACACGGCCATTGCCGAAGCGAAGGATCCGATCCGCATGGCGCGGGCGATGAAGCTCGCGGTCGAGGCCGGGCGCGACGCCTATCTGGCGGGCCGGATGGGGACCCGCAAATATGCCGATCCTTCGAGCCCGCTCGCCGGCCTGATTTAGTTACCGCTTCTTACGGGATTTTAACCATGGGCGGGCCAATGTGTTCCCCGAAGCCGCTTTCAGGGGGCCCGGGGACATGGCAATTCAGGAAACCACTTCGCTGACGATTGCGGAACTGCGCGAGTTCGCAAGCTTCGCACCGTGCGAACAGCGCTACATCAAACGCAGCCTCGATATCGGGCTGGGCCGGCAGGACGCCTTCAAGCTGTGGGCGCGCGACGCCGGCGAGCACGCCTCGATCCGCGGCCAATATGTCGCCTACCAGGAGTTGAAGGACCTGCGCGGACAGGCTCCGGCCGAAGGCGAGCTGGACGGGCTCGACCTGTTCCTCGGCAAGCTGCTCAAGCTTACGGCCTTCGACCTTGCCCAGGAGCGGCTGGACAGTTTTTCCGCTTACCGGTTCCTCTATGAGCGGCTGCTCGGGGCAGACGTCCGCCCGTTCCTGCCAAGCGCCTTCTGCGCCGCCGCGGCGCTTCCGATGATCCGCCCCGAACGGCGCAAGACGCTGCTGCAGAGCCTAAGCGAATCCGCGGCCACCGCTCCGGCGTGGTCGGAGCGCGCACCGAGCTTCTATCCCGAATTCGTCGAAGCCGAAGCGGCTTAGGGGATTGCGCCGCCAATGACCGTCCAGGACTTCACCGCCCTTTCCTCTCACGAGATTGCGCGCGCCGAGATCGAAGCCTGGCGCGGCGAATGCCTCGACCTCTTCACCCAGGGCGAAGCCATGGTCGGCGCCGTGCTCGAACTGGCCCAGAAGCGCGGCTACGAAGTCCAATTGCACCAGTTTGCCTCCCAGCGGACGCTTGAAGTGATGCGGCTGGTCGACATGGTCGGGGGAACCGATGAGGAAACTCAGGATGCCAATACCGCAATCCTGGCCTGGCAGGCGGTTGAATCGCGCGGCGAAATGCTTGCGCAAGGAACGGTCAAGACCGCGCTCGATCGCAACCAGCAATGGTATGCGATCATCGACATCGTGACCTATCGCGGCGGCAAGGCCAATAAAGGCCGTTGGGTCGTGAACCGGCCGGAAACCGAAGAATTCCAGAAGCAGCTCTTCCGGGCCTTCGCCAAACTCAAGATCCAGCTTGGCTGCCTGCGTCTGCGAGTTGACGACTGATCAGCTCTTGTACAGCGCGTCGAGCCGGTCAGCATAACGCGCCTTGATCATGTGGCGCCGGATCTTGAGGCTCGGCGTCATCTCGCCATTTTCGATCGTGAAGGCCTCGTCGGCAAAAGCGAACTGGCGTACCTTTTCAGTGACCGACAGATCGTTGTTGACCCGGTCGATCGCCGCCCTGATCGCGCTGCGGAACACCGGCAATTCCTGGAGTTCGGAGAGGTCGAACTTCTCGCCGTTGGCGCGCGCCCATTCGACTGCCCATTCGGCATCGGGCACGATCAGCCCGACGATATAGGGCCGCTTGTCCCCCGCCACCATGGCCTGGGCGATTTCCGGCTGGAGCGTGAGCATGCCTTCGACCTTTTGCGGGGCGATGTTGTCGCCCTTGTCGTTGACGATCATGTCCTTCTTGCGATCGGTGATCTTGATCCGGCCCTTCTCGTCGAGATGGCCGATATCGCCGGTATGGAGCCAGCCATCCTTGATCGTGCGCGCAGTCTCGGCCTCGTTCCGCCAATAGCCGAGCATCACGCATTCGCCGCGAACCAGGATTTCGCCATCCTCCGCGATCCTCACCTCGACCCCGCGCAGGGGTGCGCCGACAGTGTCCATCTTGAGTCCGATGCTCGGCCGGTTGCAGCTGATCACCGGCGCCGCTTCGGTCTGGCCATAACCCTGCAACATGGTGAGGCCCATGGCCTCGAAAAACGTCCCGACATCGGGATTGAGCGGCGCGCCTCCCGAAACCAGCGCCTTGATCCGCCCACCGAAGCGTTCGCGAATCTTCGGCTTGAGCGTGCGTTCGAGCAGCAGTTTCATCGGAAGGTCGCGCAAGCGCTTCTTGCCGGCAAAGCCGAGTTCGCCGATCGCCAATGCGCGATCCATCAAATAGTTGGCGAAGCGGCCCTGCTTTTCGACCTGCTTCATGATTCGCGTTCGAAGCACCTCGAACAATCTCGGCACGACAACCATGATCGTCGGGCGCACTTCCTCGATATTGCTCGCGAGCTTGTCGAGACCCTCGGCATAATAGATCTGTGCACCCAGCCCGACCGGCAGGAATTGCCCGCCGGTATGTTCATAGGCATGGCTCAGCGGGAGGAAGGACAGGAACACCTCGTCGCCCCAGCCGAAGTCCGTGGTGATCGCCTCTGCCGAACCATCGACATTGCACAGTAGCGCGCCGTGATGGAGCATCACGCCGCGCGGCGCGCCGCCCGTGCCGCTGGTATATATGATGCAGGCCATGTCCCGCCGCCCGATCCCGGCTATTCGTTCATCGACCGCCTGGCGCGCCGCGACCGGATCGCCTTCGAGCATCTTGTCCCAGGAGTGGAAATCGAAACTGCCCGATTGGTGACGGCCCAGGTCTTCCATGCCGATCACGTTTTCCGCCAGCCCGGTATTCATCACCGCGCGGATCAGCGGCATGGCAAGCTTCTCGGTCGACACGATCACCGCCCGTGCACCTGAATTGTCGAGCACGTGCTGGTGGTCGCGCTCGGTATTGGTGATATAGGCCGGCACGCTGACGCAGCCTGCGGCCATGATCGCGTAATCGGCGATCAGCCATTCGGGCCGGTTTTCGGACACCAGCACCACCCGGTCTCCGCGATTGAGGCCGAGCTTGCGCAGATTTTCGGCAAGCAGGCAGACCTGCCGCGCTACTTCGGTCCAGCTCTGCGAGCGCCATTGGCCGTCGCGTTTTGCCCACAGGAACGGCTTCTCGCCCAGCTCGTCGGCCCGGTCGAAAAACAGGCTGACCAGGTTGCTGGCTGAATTGAAATCGCCGAGATCCATGCTTAGGCCCCGCTCTCCATCCCCGGATCAATTCTCCGGATTCGATTTATAGGTCTAAGGCTGCAATTTCCCAGCGGCAAGCTTCACTCGGAGATGGCGACCCCTTCGCTGCGCGGGTCGGCGGCGCCGATCCAGCCGCTTTCTCCGCGTTCGATCGCGTTGGCCTTGAGCGGCAATCCACGGGCGACGATCGACCCATGACCGAGCGCTTCGAGGTCGGGGATCATAGCCTCGAGCGCGGTTCCCTGTTCGAGGATAATCGTGTCCCCTGGCGAATAGAGCACCGGCAGGGCAATCGCATCCTGCGCCGAAAGGCCCCAATCGATCCAGCCGATCAGCGCCTTCGCCACCTGCACGGGGATTGTCGCCCCGCCCGCCGCTCCGATCACCAGGACAATTTTTCCTTCACCGTCGAGCACGATGGTCGGTGCCATCGAACTGCGCGGACGCTTCCCCGGTTCGACCCGGTTGGCGACAACCGCGCCGTCGCGTTCGGGCGAGAAGCTGAAATCGGTGAGTTCGTTGTTGAGGTAATAGCCTCCGACCATCAGCCCGGAGCCGAACGACCCTTCGACCGTCGAAGTGTAGGAAACCGCGTTGCCCCATCTGTCGACTGCGACGAAATGCGAGGTCCCATTTTCGGGCGGTTCGTCGCCATCGGCGCGGGCGATCGGTGGCGCATCGCCCGGCGGCGGTGTGCCCGCGGCGACCGTCTGCATCGTCCGTTCGGGCGAGATCAGCTCGGCGCGATCCGCAAGATAACCGGGGTCGACCAGGCCCCAGACAGGCACCGGCACGAAATCGCTGTCGCCGAGATAGAATTCCCGGTCGGCAAAAGCGAGCCGTTGGGATTCGGCGAACAGATGCCAGGCGACCGGCGATTCCCTGCCTAGGTCGGCGATGTCGTAACCCTCGAGCTGGCCGAGAATCGCCAGCACTGTGGTCGCCCCCGAAGACGGCGGACCCATCCCGCAAATGCGGTAGGCGCGATAGTTTCCGCAGACCGGTTCGCGCATGCGCGCGGCATAATATTCGAGATCGCCCGTAACCATGGCCCTGGCTCGCGGGGTCGCCGCCGACACCGTCGAAACGATCGCCTGTGCGTTGTCGCTGCGATAGAAGGCTTCGGGCCCTTCCTCCGCCAGCATTTCGAAGGTCGCCACCAGCGCCGGGTTCCGCACCACGCTGCCGACCGCAAGCGGCTCGCCATCCGCATCATAGAACAGCGCGCGCCCCGCCTCGGTAGCGGCGGCCCGGTTCTCTGCCCTTAGCAGATAATCGCGGGTCCGCTCGGTGATAACCCAGCCGTCCCGCGCCAGCTCGATCGCCGGATCGAACAATTCGCGCCATGCGAGCCTGCCGTGCCGCTCATGGGCCAGGGCCGCAAGCCGGATATTGCCCGGCACGCCGACACTCAGCCCCGACAGCACGGCCTCGAAATAGGGCCGGGGGTTGCCTGCTTCGTCGAGAAACCAGTCCGGGCCTGCCGCCATCGGCGCGGTTTCGCGCCCGTCGATCGTCTCGATCGAACCTTCGGCATCGCCGTGCAGGAAAAACCCGCCCCCGCCAATGCCCGAGCTTTGCGGTTCGACCACGGTCAGCGCGATCATGGTGGCGATCGCCGCGTCGGTGGCGCTGCCGCCCCGGCGAAGCATTTCCGCGCCTGCCTCGGCCGCACGCGGATCGGCAGCGCTGACCATGCCGCGCGCATCGGGCGTGCGCGTGCTAACAAGATCGCGCTGTTCGGCAGGGCAGCCCGACAAGGCGAGCAGCAGGAATCCGGCAATGACGAAGCGTCTCAACATCCGGCCCTGCTATTCGCTCCCGACCGCATCTTCAACCGAGGTGAAGCCGTCGCGCCGCATCAGCCCTTCGAGGCCGCGCGTGATCCTCCTGGCGATTCCCGGGCCCTCATAGACCATTGCCGAGTATAGCTGGACGAGGCTGGCGCCGGCGCGAATTCGGGCCCAGGCATCGTTCGCGGTCGCGATCCCGCCGACTCCGACGAGCGGGATTGCACCGCCAGTTGCCTTGCGGAAATCGCGCAGGCGCCGCTGGGCGAGATCGCGCAGGGGCTCGCCGGACAGGCCTCCGGCCTCGTCACGGAAGCGGGATTTGAGAGCCGGGCGCGAAATCGTCGTATTCGAAACGATCAGGGCGCCCAGCCCCTTGTCGATCGCGATCCGGGAGATCGCGTCGATGTCGGCCGGTTCGAGATCGGGCGCGAGTTTGAGGAACACCGGCGGCCCCTCGCCGCCGCGCGCGTCAATGACGGCGTCGAGCAGTCCGGCCAGCGCCGATTCATCCTGCAGCGCCCGCAGCCCCGGCGTGTTGGGGCTCGAAATATTGACCGCGAGATAGGAAGCGAGAGGCGCCATCAGTTTCGCCATATGGGCGTAGTCGGCGATCCGGTCGGGCGAATCCTTGTTGGCCCCGATATTGATGCCCACCACGCCGCCTTTGCCCATTCGCGCACGAAGGATTTCCGATGCGAAACTCCCGCCGCGATTGTTGAAGCCCATCCGGTTGATAATCGCCCGATCCTCGGCCAGGCGGAACAGACGCGGCTTCGCATTGCCCGGCTGGGCGAGTGGCGTAATCGACCCGACTTCGGCGAAACCGAACCCAAGGCCGAGCAAGGCGTCGGGCACCTCACCGTTCTTGTCGAAGCCGGCCGCCATGCCCAGCGGGTTGGGGAAGTCAATCCCCGCCACGCGGATCGCGAGCGGTCCGCCAAGGTCCGGACGCTTGCCCGAAAGGCCAAACTTGAGCGCGGCAAGGGCCAATCCATGCGCCGATTCGGGATCGAGCGAGAAGACCAGGGGCCGGATCAGGCGGAAGAGCATTGCCAGTCGCTATGGCAAAGTGGCTCCTGCCTGTCGATGGCGTGACCGAGACCGAAAAAGTCGAATCCGGCGTGGATTGTCGCCGAAATGTCACGCCACTTGTCGCTTTCTTACAATTCGCCCGGGCGAATCCACCCTAGGGGGGTGCTGCGACCCGAAGGGCTCGGAGCAGCAATGCAACGAGTTCTCAACTATCATGGGCGGCTTACCTATTCGGGAGCCGCCCATTTTTTTGCGAACAATTCGCAGCAAGCCATTCTTCATTGCATTGCGGCATTTGATCCCTAGATGAAATCGGAACGAATCACTCTGATTAGGGGATGCAAGGACAAATGCGCCTTTCGAGCATGGCCGATTACGCAGTCGTCACGATGAGCGCCGCCGCGCGCCATTGCGGCGGCGCGCGCGTCTCCTCGGCGCAACTGGCGCAGGAAACGGGCCTGCCGGTGCCGACGGTGCAGAAACTGGTCAGCTCGCTGACCTCGGCAGGGCTGCTGCGCTCGATTCGCGGCGCGGGCGGTGGACTGCAGCTGGCGCGTCCGGCCGCGGCGATCAGCCTGGCGGATATCGTCGAAGCGATCGAAGGGCCGATCGCGCTCACTTCCTGTGTCGAGAAAGGCAGGCACGATTGCGGGCTCGAGGCCTGCTGTTCGGTCAGGCCGCACTGGACGACGGTCAACGAAGCGATGCGCGGCGCGCTGGCGGATATCCCGCTGACCAGGTTTGCGCAGCCGGAGGCGCCGGCATGATCGACGATCTGCGCACAGAGGAAATCGATCGCGAAGCGAAAGAGGCTGCCCGCCGGCACGAAACCTACGAGTTTGGCTGGGCCTCGGATATCGAGCAGGAATTCGCGCCCAAGGGGCTTGACGAGAACACCGTCCGCTTCATTTCGGCCAAGAAGGACGAGCCCGAATGGATGCTCGATTGGCGGCTGAAGGCGTTTCGCATGTGGCTCGAAATGGAGCCGCCGCAGTGGGCCAAGCTCAAGATCCCGCCGATCGATTACCAGGACGCCTATTACTATGCCGCGCCGAAGCGAAAGCCGACGCTGGCTTCGCTCGACGAGCTCGATCCCGAGATCAAGGCGGTCTACGACAAGCTCGGCATTCCGGTGGCGGAGCAGGAAGTGCTCGCCGGGGTCGAAGGCGCGCGCAAGGTCGCGGTCGATGCGGTGTTCGATTCGGTCAGCGTCGCCACCACTTTCCGCGAAGAGCTCAAGAAGGCCGGGGTGATCTTCCTCTCGATCTCCGAGGCGATCCGCGAACATCCGGATCTCGTGAAGAAGTGGCTCGGCAAGGTCGTGCCCCAGCGCGATAACTATTTTGCCGCGCTCAACTCGGCGGTGTTTTCGGACGGCACCTTTGTCTGGATTCCCGAAGGCACACGCTGCCCGATGGAGCTGTCGACCTATTTCCGCATCAATGCCGAGAATACCGGCCAGTTCGAGCGCACGCTGATCGTCGCCGAAAAGGGCAGCTACGTCTCCTATCTCGAAGGATGCACAGCGCCGCAACGCGACGAGAACCAGCTCCACGCCGCAGTGGTCGAGCTGGTCGCGCTCGACGACGCAGAGATCAAATATTCGACCGTCCAGAACTGGTATCCGGGCGATGCCGAAGGGAAGGGCGGGATTTACAATTTCGTCACCAAGCGCGGGCTGTGCGCGGGCAAGCGCTCGAAGATCAGCTGGACCCAGGTCGAAACCGGCAGCGCGATCACCTGGAAATACCCGAGCTGCGTCTTGAACGGCGAGGATAGCGTCGGCGAGTTCTACTCGGTCGCGCTGACCAATAATTACCAGCAGGCCGATACCGGGACCAAGATGATCCACAACGCGCCCGGCACCCGCTCGACGATCATTTCCAAGGGTATCAGCGCGGGGAAATCGTCGAACACCTATCGCGGACTGGTGCGGATGGGCGCCAACGCGGAAGGCGCGCGCAATTTCACCCAGTGCGACAGCCTGCTGCTCGGCGCCACCTGCGGCGCGCACACCGTGCCCTATATCGAGGTGAAGAACCCCTCGGCGATCGTCGAGCACGAAGCGACAACCAGCAAAATCTCCGACGACCAGCTGTTCTACGCGATGCAGCGCGGGCTGGGGCAGGAAGAGGCGGTGGCGCTGATCGTCAACGGCTTCGCCCGCGAAGTGCTGCAGCAGCTGCCGATGGAGTTTGCCGTGGAGGCGCAGAAGCTATTGGGGATCAGCCTTGAAGGGAGCGTGGGGTGAGCGAACGCAAGAAGCTCGGCGTCAGGTTCGCCGCGGACGACGCGCCGCCGCCCGCGCTCAAGAGGAAGGGTCGCGGCTGGGAGATTTCCGAGAAGCGGCTCGACACGCTGCACGACCAGGCGCGCGACCTGCGCCGCCATTCTTCCGAAGCGCACAAGGCGCTCGCGGCGCGCTTCGCCAAGGCCGATCTCGGGCGGCACAAGTTCAAGCGCCATGCGGTGGTCGGCTCGGCGATCGTCGATTTCAATTGCCATAGCCTCGGCATGGCGATTGCAATCGACGAGGAAGGCGCGAACGAAACGGTCGCGCGCCGGCGGGACAAGAGCCTCGAATCGGTCGGGGTGCGCGTGATGCGGATCAAGGCCAGCGATATCCTCGAAAACATGGACGCCGTGCTCCAGCGCATCACCGCCGGGATGCGGCTGCGGCTTGCCGACAAGCAGGCTGCAGCCCGCGCGCATCGCGACGCCAATCCCAACCAGAATTACGCGCGGCCAAACCGCAGGAAGCCCGACAATGCTCACAATCGATAACCTTCACGCCGCGGTGGACGGCAAGCAGATCCTCAACGGGATCACGCTCGAGGTGGGCGCGGGCCAAGTCCATGCGATCATGGGCCCCAATGGTTCGGGCAAGTCGACTCTGTCCTATGTCCTTGGCGGGCGGCCCGGCTACGAAGTCATCGAGGGCACGGTCAAATTCAACGGGCAGGACCTGCTCGCCCTCGAACCCCACGAGCGTGCAGCGCTTGGCCTGTTCCTCGGCTTCCAGTACCCGGTCGAGATTCCGGGCGTCTCGTTCGCCCAGTTCCTGCGCGAGGCGGTCAACGCCCAGCGCAAGGCGCGCGGCGAGGACGAGCTGTCGGGCGGCGAATTCCTCAAGCTCGCGCGCGAGAAGGCGGCATTGCTCAAGCTCGACATGGAGATGCTCAAGCGCCCGGTGAATGTCGGCTTCTCGGGCGGCGAGAAGAAGCGCGCCGAAATGGTCCAGATGGGGATCCTCGATCCGAAGTTCGCGATTCTTGATGAAACCGACTCCGGCCTCGATATCGATGCGCTGCGGGTGGTTGGTGACGGGATCAACGCGATCATGCGCCGCCCGGACAAGGGCGTGCTGCTCATCACCCATTACCAGCGGCTGCTCGATTATGTGAAGCCGGACAAGGTCCATGTGCTTTCGAAGGGCCGGATTGTGAAGACCGGCGGGTCCGAACTGGCGCTCCAGCTCGAGGAGGAAGGCTACGAGGCGGTGACGGCATGAATGCGGTGGCAGCCCTTCCCACCCGGCGCGACGAGGATTGGCGCTATGCCGATGCCGATTGGCTCGGGGCAGCCGATCCGGTGGCGCTGGCCGAATGGCGCGAAGTCGCCGTTCCGGCAGGCGAAGTGCTGCGCGAGACCAGTCACATCGTCGAAGGGGGGGTCACCCGGCTGCGCATTCGCGTGGGTGTGGGCGCACGCTACGAGCATTTCGCGATCAATTCCGCCGGCCGTTATGCCCGGCTCGAATTGGATGTGACGCTGGAGGAAGCCGCGCATTTCGAATTTGGCGGCGTCACGATCGGGGGCGGCAAGGCGGTGCGCGAATTCGTTACTCGCGTGCACCATGCTGCCGGCAGCACGTCGAACCAAATCGTTCGTTCGGTCCATTGGGGCCGGGCGACCGGCAATTTCCTCGGGCGGATCGAAATTCCGCAGGGCTCTCAGCAGGCCGATGCGGCGCAGAACTTCAAGGCGATCCTGCTGGAGAAAGGCGCTTCGGCCAATGCCAAGCCCGAACTCGAAATCCTTGCCGATGACGTCAAGGCTGCCCACGGCGCGGCGATCGGCGCGCTCGACGAAAAGGCCGGGTTCTACATGGCTGCGCGCGGGATTCCGCCCGAGGTGGTGCGCAAGCTCTTGGTCCGTGCGTTCATCGCCGATGCGTTCGAGGCGATGGACGACGAGACGCAGCACGATGCGCTGCTCGACAAGGCGCTCGCCGCCTTGGACGAGGAGGCGATATGAGCACCGCGCCGGAGAAA
Source organism: Candidatus Andeanibacterium sp. (assembly GCF_057143545.1). Lineage (NCBI taxonomy): Bacteria > Pseudomonadati > Pseudomonadota > Alphaproteobacteria > Sphingomonadales > Sphingomonadaceae > Candidatus Andeanibacterium > Candidatus Andeanibacterium sp. Next base: position 651 of record NZ_DBNHSF010000102.1, on the reverse strand, counting down.
GCTGTGAGCCCCCGCGCAGGCGGGGACCTCAGGCGGCAAGACGTTCCCGCCTTCGCGGGAACTCACGCGAGCTTCAAAGCCGATTTCCCCGGTCTTGTGACTGCTTCCGGAGATGCCTGGCACTATCTCGACAGCGCGGCGACCGCGCAGAAGCCGCAGGCGGTGATCGATGCCGTCGCCAAGGCGCTGGGGAAGGATTACGCCACCGTCCATCGCGGCGTCTATGCGCGCTCGGCCGAGATGACGCTCGCCTATGAGGCAGCGCGGCGCAAGGTTGCGGCCTTCATCGGCGGCAAGGAGAGCGAGATCGTGTTCACCCGCGGCGCGACCGAAGCAATCAACCTTGTCGCCGCAAGCTGGGGCGGGGCGAACCTCAAGCCCGGCGACCGCATCCTGCTCTCCACGCTCGAGCACCATTCGAACATCGTCCCCTGGCAGCTGATCGCCGAGCGGACCGGCGCGGAAATCGACGTCTGCCCGCTGACCGGGGATGGCCGGATCGACCTCGATGCCGCGCAACTGACGCTGACCGAGCGGCACAGGCTCGTCGCGCTGGCGCATGTCTCGAACGTGCTCGGTTCGGTGCTCGATGTGCAGCGCGCGGCCGAACTCGCCCATGCGGTCGGCGCGCTGCTGCTGGTCGATGGCTGC
>NZ_DBNHSF010000101.1:0-14745 GCF_057143545.1 Candidatus Andeanibacterium sp. | reverse complement strand
GGGCGCGGCGGCCATATCGGCTTTTCGCCGATCATTGAGCAGGACGGGACCAAGGCGCTCGAACAGTTCCAGCGGACCTATGCCCGCTACCAGGAATTCGGGATGGACTACCAGGGCAGCTTCGTGTTCGGCGAACGCCACATGATCAATGTCAACGCGATGCTGTTCAGCCAGGACGATCCCGAGCATCTCGCCAAGGTCGATCGCTTCTTCCGCCAGCTCGTCGCCGATGCCAAGGCGCAGGGCTACGGCGAGTACCGCACGCATCTCGACTATATGGACCTCGTCGCAGGCTCTTACGACTTCAATGGCGGGGCGCTCAGGAAGCTCAACGAGACGGTCAAGGATGCGCTCGATCCCAACGGGATCATCGCTCCGGGCAAGAGCGGCATCTGGCCCAACCGGCTGCGAGGGGAGCGGCAGTCATGAGGAAACTCCTGCTGATCGCCGCGCCGCTGGCGCTCGCCGCCTGCGGTGAACAGGCGCCCGAGGCACCGTCAGGTGGCGGCGGACCGCCTCCGATGCCCGACGCAATCACGCTCTCGGATCGCCCCGATGCGACCGGCGGCGAAGCGCTTTACGTTGAAAAATGCATCATGTGCCACGGGCCCAACGGGATGGGTGAGGGGCTGTTGGCCCGACGGACGGAGCAGCCCGACCTCGAGGCACGCGATGACCTCACCAGCGATTTCGTGATCCAGGCCGCGCGACAGGGGATCGGCAATATGCCGGCGATTCCGCGCGGCGAAGTGAGCGACGCCCAAATGCAGCAGATTGCCGACTACCTCGCCGCCGGTCCGAACGGAGGTGCATCGTGATCCGCGCCACGCGCCGGACGTTACTCGCGGGCGCGCTCGCCGTGCCAACGCTGGCGGGCCTCGCCGCCTGGCGCTGGCGCCATGGCGATGCCAGGGTCGCACTGCACGATCCCTCGCTGGAGGCGGCACGGCGCTTTGCCGAAGCGGGCAGGGCGCAGGGCCTCACCGTCCTGCCGATCGAGGGTGACCGGGTGCGCTTCATGCGCCAGGTGCTGGAGGCAGGGCCTGCTTTGGTGGCTGGGGTCTCGCGCCATGCCGATGCGTTCCTGTTGGCGGACATCGCCCGCGAGCATGGCTACGACCTGGCCGCCGAACTCGAAGGGCGCGGGTGCCGCTGTTCGGGCGCGCAATGCCGCCCCGGCTGGAATGCGCTTGCCCGGCTGGGCCGCAGTGCCGGACCCAGCTGGCCCGAGGCGCTGGCCGACTGGGCCGCCGACCCGCGCGGTGCGGCACCGCAAGTGGCGCGCATCGCCGCCGCTCCGCCCGACAAGGGGCTGGTGCTGGGCTGGGTGCTGGTGGCGCGGGGTTAGGGCAATTCCGGCTCTCGTTGGCCGAATGAGCCAAGACTAAGGCCTTGGCAAATCGCACTGCTCTCTGCAAAATCACGGTGAGAAATATGAAGCAGGATTCGCAGTCCTGCGTGAGGGGATGGAAATCATGCGCAAGTCAACTCGCCTGCAACTTTGCTCAATGCTCATTCCTGCGAGTCTTTTGCTCGGTGCAGGGCCCGCCGCTGCCCAGGCACTCTGGTCCGATCCGGACACCTGGCCTTCTGGCAAGGTCCCGGGTGAGGGCGACGCGGTGGTCGTTACCCGCGACATGGATGTCGTGCTCGATGTCGATGCTCCGGGTCTTCGCAGCCTCACGATCCAGGGACGGCTGGTTTTCTCGGATGAGCGCGATATCAGCCTCGAGAGCGAATGGATCTATGTTCCTGGCGGTGAGCTGGAAATCGGCACGCTGGCCAATCCATACCAGCACAGTGCATCGATCACGCTCACCGACAATATCAAGGGAGAAGACATCAACACGATGGGCGATCGCGGGATCATGCTGATGGGCGGCACGCTCGAGATGCATGGCAATCGCGATCATACCTGGAGCAAGCTGTCGCAGACGGCAAAGGCCGGTGCGACCAGCATCGAGGTGCTCGATGCGCATGGCTGGCGCGTGGGCGACGAGATCGTGCTTGCCTCGACAGACTTCAATCCACGCCAGGCCGAGCGGCGCACGATCGCGGCGATCGCTGGCAACAAGATTTCCTTCGCCGAACCGCTCGAATATATGCATTTCGGCGAGATCACTTTCGGCGTCGACGAGCGCGGCGAAGTCGGCAACCTGACGCGCAATATCCGTGTCCAGGCCTCGGAAGATTCCGAAGAGACCTGGTTCGGCGGCCATATCATGGCGATGTCGGGTTCGCGGCTTTATGTCGATGGCGTTGAGCTGAGCCGGATGGGCCAGCATCTGACGCTCGCGCGTTACCCGGTCCACTTCCACGTGCTTGGCGAAGGCGTGGGTATGTATGTCCGCAATGCCGCGATCCATGACACGTTCAACCGCTGTGTGACGGTGCATGGCACCAACAATCTCCAGATCGAGAACAACGTCACCTACAACACGGTGGGTCACTGCTTCTTCATGGAAGACGGGATCGAGCAGGGGAACCGCTTCGTCTCCAACCTGGGCATCCAGACCAAGTGCCACCCGACCATGGACTGTGTCCCGACCAACCTCGGTGTTCCGTCGGAACGCACGCAGGGCGGCCAGCAGTCCGAACATGTGCTGATCCCGTCGGACAATACGGCCGCAACCTTCTGGATCACCAATCCGGCGAACCATTATATAGACAATGTCGCCGCAGGCTCGGACTCGACCGGCTTCTGGCTCTCGCTGCCCGAGCATCCGACCGGCGCTTTCGAAGGCACCGAGATCAGCCAGAACACCTGGCCGCGGCGCACGCCGATGGGCATCTTCCGCGGCAATGTTGCCCATTCGAATTATGACGGCTTCATGTTTGACCGCAATGCCGGGCCCGATGGCACTTTCCTCGTCACTGCCAGCGTCTATATCCCGCGCGAGGATGTGAGCGACCCGACCAGCCGGCCGGTGATGAACCTCTACACCGACCTGACCTCTTACAAGAACCGCAATGGCGGCCTGTGGATGCGCGGCGAGGAAACCGTTTTCCGCAATCTGAAGATGGCCGACAATGCGATCGGCTATACCTTTGCCAGCGGCCTGGGCGGCGGTGCCACATTCACTTCGCGGGTGGAGAATTCGCTGTTCGTGGGCGAAACCGACAATATCGGCAATCCGGCCACGGAATCCGAGATTGCCTATGGCCGCAGCATGCCGAAACCGCAGGTTCCGGACTATCCGATCCGCGGCTACGAATATTACGATGCAACGCATAAACTTGCGAATTCGACCTTCGTCAATTTCGAGGACAACGAGACGCGCAAGACCGGGGCGATCTCGTATCTGCTGTTCACCAGCTTCGGAATGAGCGTCGAGAATTCAGTTGAAGGGCTGACCTTCATCGATGCCAAGCCGGTCTATTTTCCTCCCAGGACAGAACGCTGGGCCAGCGATTTCGGGACCAGCGCTGCCTTCATGACCGCGGCGATCCATGACATCGACGGTTCGGCCAGCGGCGTCCCGAACTCCTACATCGTCATCGACAACGGCATCGCCAATGACGACGAAGCCTGCGAGCTCAGGCCGGAATGGGGAGCGGCCGTGTGCACGGGCGATTATGGCCGCCTCAGCCTTGGCGGCGGTTTCCCCTTCCAGGGCGGCCCGGTCGAGAATCCGGTCACGATCAAGCGCAACGGTCGGGAGTTCGACTATCGCGGGCAGACCACCATCCGCAGCGGTGCCGAGATTGCCGTCGACACCGCCAGGGAGTCCTTGCCGCTGAGGCTGACTTCCATGGATGACGGTTCCTGGGTCATCTTGAAGCTGAACGGATTCGCCAGCGCCGATGCGGGCGTGGAGCAAGGCAGCCTGGCTGCCCTGCGCGAGGCTGGTGAATTGTCGTATTTCAGGGATGGCGACACGCTGTGGGTCAAGCTGTTTGCCGACAATGGCAGCGCCCAGGTCGCCGGCGGACCTCCCTTCGGCATCCGGCCCACTGTGACCGTCAGCAGGGAAGGCGCGGTCAGCACTGCGATGCTGGACTGAGGGTCCCAACAGGCGCGTCAGCGTTTGATAATCAAACTCTCCGGCCTCTTTCTCGGCTTCCATTCCCCGCGCCCGGGAAAGTTCTTCAGCACTTCGCCATCCCATAGCCGCACGAGGCGCCGTTTGAAGCGCCATTTCCCGTTCGCGCCTTTCACCGCGTGGTCGTCATACCAGCCGGTGAAGCGCAACAGGTATGGCGGCTCGCCCTCGCATTCGGTGACGAAGGCGAAGCTCCTCATTTTGACGCTACCGTCTTCCTGGGGGAGATACTTCGTCTGGGTCACGTGGTGCTGGCGGCCGGGAAAGCCCGGGGCGTTAGCATAATGCTTCATCAGCCCGCGGATGCCATCGTGCCCTTCCCAGATATCCGGGTCCTCGAATACTTCCTCGCTCATCACGCAGTCTTCGGTGAAGCACGCGACGAGTCCGTCTGCATCGCCGCAATCGAGTGCCCAACTGTAATCCGCGATCAGGTCCTGCAATCCGAGCCGGTCTTCGAGCGCCAATCTGGCCATGCAATTCTCTCCTGTCTGTTGCGCCAACCGTAACACCCGTTAATAATGCCGCCAAGCGTTCGGGAGCCCCGGCGCTTCATCGCCCTGCAGGAGAGGAATTTGGGCAAGATCATTGTTTCCGGCGCGTCCGGCCAGTTCGGACATGCGGCGGCATCGCAATTGCTGGACTTGGGCGCGGAAGTGATCGCGCTGTCGCGTTCGGTCGAGAAGCTGGCCGACCTTGCCGCGCGCGGGGCGGAGGTGCGCGAGGCCGATTTCGATTCCCCCAACGGGTTGGTCGAAGCGATGCGGGGCGGCGAGAAGCTGCTCCTCATCTCGACCCTGATGGTCGGCGAACGCCCGCGCCAGCATGGCAATGCGATCGATGCGGCCAAGGAAGCCGGGGTCAGGCATATCGTTTATACGTCGATCATAGACGGCGGAAATCCCGACCACCCGGCAGTCGAACAGCACGATCACTACCAGACCGAGCAATTGCTCAAGCAGTCCGGGCTCGACTGGACGATACTCTACAATTCGCAATATTCCGAGGCGGTGGCGCTGGCGATGGTGATCCCGGCGCTGCAGGCCGGGAGCAAGCCCGACAATTGCGGCGACGGAAAGATTGCCTTTGTCAGCCGCGACGATTGCGTGTCGGTGGCGGTCGCGGTGTTGACGCAGGAGGGCCATGCCAACAAGGCCTACAACATCACCGGCCCCGAATTGCTGAGCGTGCCCGAAGCGATGGCGCTGGCGGCGGAAATGGCGGGCAAGCCGATCGAGCTGATCCCGGTCGATGACGAAGGGATGTATCGCTATTTCGATTCGCTCGGCGTCGCCCGCAAACCGGCCGATATCACGCCCGACAGCCCGCTTCCCTGGGCCAGCGAAGGCATGGTGACCTTCGGCCAGGCGATTCGCGAACGCCATTTCGAGGTGCTTTCGGACGATGTCGAGCGGATCACCGGGAACAAGCCGCGTTCGCTGCGTTCGGTCTACGAACAATACAAGGATGCCTGGCCGAAATGATAGCGCTCCGCCGTGCCCTGGCCGCTGCCGCGCTGGCGCTGCTCGCCGCCTGCAACCAGGGCTACGAGCCGCCCGAAATCGACACCTCGGTGATCGGCGCGGGCGACAATTGGGACAATCCCGGCGGCGACTGGGCGGAAAGCCATTTCTCGCGCCTGACCGATATCGACAAGGACAATGTCGGCTCGCTCGGCCTCGCTTGGGAATACGACCTTGGGACCAGCCGCGTGCAGGAAGCGACCCCGGTGGTGATCGACGGGGTGATGTATACGTCGGGCAATCTCGGCCGGGTCTATGCGCTCGATGCCGCGACCGGCGAGGAGCTGTGGACCTTCGATCCCCGCGTGGACATGCAGGCCAACCGCTCGGCCTGTTGCGACCAGGCCAATCGCGGTGTCGCCGTGGCGGAAGGCAAGGTGTTCGTCGCCTCGCTCGACGGCTGGCTCTACGCGCTCGATGCCGAAACCGGCGAGCAGGTGTGGAAGGTTGACACCATTTCCGACCGTGATCGCGGCTACACGATTACCGGCGCACCCGAGATCGCCGGTAACATGGTGGTGATCGGCAATGCCGGGGCCGAATACGACACCCGCGGCTATGTCACCGCCTACGACCTCGAGACCAGCCAGATTCGCTGGCGGTTCTTCACCATCCCCCACGACCCGGCCGAAGGCCCGCAGGAATCCGACGCGCTCGAAGCCGCGCTCGCAACCTGGGACCCCAAGAGCCGCTGGGATATCGGCAGCGGCGGCACGGTGTGGGATGCGATCACCTACGACCCGGCCTACGACCAGGTGATCATCGGCACCGGCAATGGCGGCCCCTATCCGTTGGTGACGCGCTCGCCGTCCGGCGGCGACAATCTCTATCTCGATTCGCTGGTCGCACTCGATCGCGAAACTGGCGAGATGAAATGGTATTTTCAGGAAACCCCGCAGGACAGCTGGGATCTCACCGCCACCCAGCCCATGATCCTGACCCAGATGCGAATCGAGGAGGAAGCGAAGGACGTTATCCTGCACGCGCCAAAGAACGGCTTCTTCTTCGTGGTCGATCGCGAAACCGGCAAGCCTCTGGCGGCCAATGCCTTGGTGCGCATGAGCTGGGCCGACGGATTCAATTTCGAGACCGGCAAGCCCAACCTGACGCCCGAACATTCCGATTACCGCGACGGTCCCAAGCTGGTCTACCCGGCCTCGCCCGGCGCGCGGAACTGGCATCCGGCGGCCTATGACCCGACCCGCAATCTCTATTTCGCTTCGGTCGTCGACCAGGGAAATCTGATGTGGATCCCGCCCGACCAGGTCAACCCGCCGCATATTCCCAAGGGCCTCAATGCTGCCGCCGCGCTGATCTTCACCGCCGATCTCGAGGCCGCGCTGCCGAGCCTGCCCGAGCCCTTGCAGGAGCAGGTCAAGGCGCTGCCGCAATGGCAATGGGTCAAGGACAATCCGGCCAAATCGGAAATCCGCGCAATCGACCCGCTGACCGGCAGGACCAGATGGTCCGCCCCGTTCGATGGCTGGCAGGATCGCGGCGGCGTGCTGGCCACCGAGGCCGGGCTGGTGATCCACGGGACGCTGTCGGGCAAGCTGGTCGTCCGCGATGCCGATACCGGCAGGGTGCTGAAGGAAATCGAGACCGGCACCTCGATCCTTGCCGCGCCGATGACCTACCGCGTCGACGGGGTGCAGTATATCGCGGTCCAGGCCGGCTGGGGTGGCGGGGGCTGGGGCTTCGTCCCGCCCTATGCCGCGGCCTATTCGAAGGGCAATGCCAATCGCCTGCTGGTGTTCAAGCTCGACGGCGACGAGGTCGCGATCCCGCCCGACTTGCCCCCGCTCACCGTCGCGCCCGAGCCGCCCGCGCAATTGGATGGCGCGACGCAGGAGGCGATCGCGCTGGGCTCCGCCCTGTTCACCGCCAATTGCACGATGTGCCATTCGAACCAGCCGCGTGCGCCGCTGCCGGACCTCAGGCGGATGGCGCCCAACACCCACGACAATTTCGCGGCGATCGTTCTTGAAGGCGCATTGTTGTCCAACGGGATGCCGCAATTCGACGATTTGCTCACGCCGGAGCAGGTGCGGGCGATCCACGCGTTCCTGATCGACGAGCAGGCCAAGGTTCGCGAGCGGGAGCTCGAACTGGAAGCGCGCGGGCTCCCGCTCGACACGCGCAGCCTTACTATCCTGTCCAATTTCTGATGTGCTATCCGGGGTTCACGAGTCCCCGCCAAGGAGAAGAGAAATGAACGCCGCATTGCTGCCCGAAGGTGTCAACCTCGCCCATCCCGACAAGCTCTATATCGGCGGCGAATGGGTCGATTCGACAAGCGGCTCGATGCTCGAGATCGTCAATCCCAACAGCGAGGAAGTGGTCGCCCGGGTGGCCGAGGCCGGCAAGGGCGACATGGATCGCGCCGTCGCCGCCGCGCGCGAGGCTTTCGACCATGGGCCTTGGCCGAGCACGCCGCCCGCCGAGCGCGCCCAGAAGCTGATGGCGATGATCGAGCATATGGAACCGCGGGTGATGGAACTCGCCAGGGCATGGACCGCGCAGATCGGCGGGCTCGCTAGTTTCGCCCCGATCATGCATGGCGGCTCGGTCGCGGGCCTCAAGGGGATCGCCGCGCTGGGCGAGACATTCGACTGGGTGACCGAGCGCAAGGGCGATTCGGTGGGTTCCGTGATCGTCGCGCGCGAGCCGGTCGGCGTCGTTGCCGGGATCGCCCCGTGGAACGCACCGTTCGGAATCATGGCCAACAAGGTCTTCTATTCGCTGGTTGCCGGCTGCACGATCGTGATGAAGCCTTCGCCCGAAACCCCGCTCGAAGCCTATATCATCGCCGAAGCCGCGGAAGCCGCGGGAATTCCTCCGGGCGTCGTCAACCTTGTCCCCGGCGAGCGCGAAGCGGCCGACCACCTCGTCAACAATCCCGGCGTGGACAAGGTCAGCTTTACCGGCTCGACCCTGGCCGGCAAGCGCATCGCCGAAGTCTGCGGCAGCCGGATCGCGCGCTGCTCGCTCGAACTCGGCGGCAAGTCGGCCGCGATCGTGCGCGACGATTTCCCGATCGAGGCGGCGGCCAATATCCTCGGCAACACGATCACGATCCTGAGCGGCCAGGTCTGCGCCATGCTCAGCCGCGCGATCGTCACCAGGGACCGGCATGACGAACTCGCCGAGGCGATCAAGGGGGTGATGGAAGGGATCAGGATCGGCAACAGCGACGATCCCGCAACCCAGCTCGGCCCGCTGGCGATGAAGCGCCAGCTCGAACGGGTCGAGATGTATATCGAGGAAGGCCGCAAGAGCGCCGACCTCGTCACCGGCGGCCAGCGTCCGGCGCATATGAACAAGGGCTATTTCATGGAGCCGACCCTGTTCGCCAATGTCGACAACACCAGCCGGATTGCGCAGGAGGAAATTTTCGGTCCGGTGCTGTGCCTGATCCCGGCTGAAGACGAGGAAGATGCGATCCGCATCGCCAATGAAAGCAATTACGGGCTCAACGGCGCGGTGTTCACGTCCGATCCGCAGGTGGCCTACGACATAGCGCGCCGGGTCCGCACCGGGGTCGTCGGGCAGAACGGGATGAAGATGGAATGGAGCGCCCCGTTCGGCGGGTTCAAGCAATCGGGGATCGGCCGCGAAGGCGGTGAGGAGGGGCTGTGGCCCTATCTCGAAACCAAGGCGATCCTGCTCGACGAGGCGCCTGCCAGCCTGTGACCTTTTGAGCGATGGGGCCCCTGCGGCCGCGCGCGGGGGTTTCCAAATCCGTCCAGGGCTTTAGATACGCTTCCGGACATCGGAGAGGGACGATATGCCGGTCTATACAATCACGTTCGAACTGAACGGCGAAGGCGGAAAGCGGGATTACGCCGGGCTCGTCGAGGAGTTGAAGAAGCAGCGTTGCCATCCGGTGTTGCGCAATCACTGGCTGGGAAGTTTCAAAAACAGCGCGGTGCAGGTACAGAACCATTTCAGGAAGCTGATCGGCAAGACCGACCGGATCATGGTCGCCGAGCTATTCCGGCACTATGCCTACGCCAACAGTCTGCCCAATTGCAGCAAATGGCTCGAACTCAATCCGCCGGCCGACCAGGCGGCGTCGGCGCCGGTTGGAGCGAAACCCAGGGCGATGCCGGCCCCCAAGGCCAAGCCCGCGCCGAAGCCTGCCGCTAAACCCGCCGCCAAAGCCAGGCCCGCTCCCAAGCCAAAGGCAACGCCGAAGGCAAAGCCCGATGCGAAGGCCAAACCGGTAGCGAGCAAACCTGCGCCGGCGAAGAAGGCTGCTGTCGCCAAGCCCGCTGCCGCAAGCAGGAAGAACAAGGCCAAGGCCTGAGGTTCGAAATCCCGCGGTCCGGATTTTGACCTATTCCATCGCGCGATTACCGCCGGCCCCGATAGGGTTCGCAGGCAATGCCATCATTGTCGGCGTCGAGGGCGGGTCGGTAGCCCGGTTCTCCCCGCCTTAAGGGTGCCGCACCGGCAGCGCGCGCCGCATCGCAATTGCGGTAATAGACCTGCCGCGAGGTCTGCTGGCTCTGCCTCATCGGGGCGGGCGGTTCCGTTCTCTCGGGCGGTCTTGCCTGCTCGATTTGCGGGTTTTCAGCGCGATAGTCGGCGGGCAACTGGAAATCTCCCGCCCAGATGCCCTCAAGCAGTGCCTGGGCCTGTTTCTCCGCTTCGCGATAGTTCTCCGCCGCGGGTTGAAGCGCAACCGCCATCCCCGATGCGAGCAGCGCCTGGCCGATGTCCACGCCGTTGGCTTCGCAAACCGAAACCGCCCGGTCGTACTCGTCGCGTTCCAATTGCTGGCAGCGAACACGTCCGCGGTCGAGCAAAGCCTGCAATTGCTTAACTGCTGCCTGCCCGCACTCCCATTCTTCGCCATGGCGCAAACAGGTCTGCGTTGCTTCCGGCGCATCGATCCCGTGGATGCGAATGATGTCGTCGCCGAAGGCAAAGGTATCGCCGTCGAGCGCTGTCGCGGAGCCCAGCATGATCTGGGCAAGAGCTGCGCTTGGCATTGCTGTCGCGACCAATACGGACAGGAAAAGGCACCTAGCCATACCTACAGGATACAGGAATTCTGCGCTCCCGGATATGCACTGCGGGTATTGCTAGAGCCGCTTCTCGTTCGGGTCGATCCTGGGGTCGGATTTGAGCATTGGGTCCCAGTGTTCGGCGATCAGGCCGCCTTCGATCCGGTAGAGGTCGAACCAGGTCGAATAATAGGTCTCGCCATTGGCGTCCTGTTCCGGGCGGACGAACGCCGTCATCACGTAATCGCCCTCCGCGATCAGGTTGATCAGCGGCAGGTCGAGCGTCTCCTTGATTTCCCGCTCGGGCCGGGTCGATCGGACATAGTCGACCAACCCGGCGAGTCCCTGCCCGGCATTGGGATTGTGCTGGATATAATCCTCGGCGATGAATTCATGTGCGCGACCCGCGAGGCCAGCCTGCAGCACGATCCGGTACATGTCGTAGACCAGCCGCTTGTTGGCCGCGAGCCGGGGGTCGGGGCTGGCGAGCAATTCGGCGTGATTGGAGGCGACGACCGGTTGCGGAACGGTGGTGGGGATTGCCATGGAAGCCTCTTCCTCCTGTTGGTTTGTTGCAGTGTCGGTGCAACCGGCAAGCAGCGCCGCTGCCATTCCTGCCAATAGACCAATTTCGCGCATTTCATGTTCCTTATCGACTGTCCTATAGCACCTGCCAGACTGGGGGTGACGCGGCAAGCAATGCACGCTAGAGAGCCCGCCAAGATGACTTTGTCCGGATTGAGGGTGTCATGAAATACGGATTTTCAGTAGTTGCAGGCGTTACCTGCTTGATTTTCGCCATTCCGGCCCAGGCGCAGGACGAATTCGGCGACGACGTCATCGTGGTCACCGGGCGCGGACTCGACGCGACCCCGTCGGTGATCGCCTATTCGACGATCGAGCTCGACCGCAGCCAGCTCGAAAGCGCGGCCTCCGGGCGGCTCGAGGATGTTCTCAACAATATCGCCGGATTCCAGCAATTCCGCCGGTCCGACAGCCGGTCCTCGAACCCGACCGCACAGGGCATCACCCTGCGCGCGCTGGGCGGCAACGCCACCAGCCGCGCGCTGATGCTGCTCGACGGGGTGCCGATGCTCGATCCATTCTTCGGCCATGTCCCGTTCAGCGCCCTGCCGCCCGACAATCTCGACGTGATCCGGGTGACCCGCGGCGGCGGCTCGGGTCCGTTCGGCGCGGGCGCGCTCGCCGGGACGATCGAACTCGAAAGCCGCGATGCGGCTTCGCATGGGGATTTGCGCAGTTCGGTGCTGGTCAACGATCGCGGCGACACCGAATGGGGCATGGGGCTTGCCCCGCAATGGGATGGCGGTTTTGCGCAGGTCAGCGGCCGTTGGGATCGCGGCGACGGCTTCTGGACCACGCCCGTCGCCGAACGCAGCCCGGCTTCGGCCACGGCTTCATACGACAACTGGTCGGCCACTGCCCGGATCGTCCAGGAAATCGGGCCCGACACCGAAGTGCAATTGCGCGGCCTGGTGTTCGAGGATGACCGCACGCTGCGCTTCGCGGGGGCCGACAACCACACCGATGGGCGCGATGTCAGCCTGCGCGTAGTCGGCAAGGGCGAATGGCAATACGACGTGGTCGCCTATGGCCAATGGCGGAATTTCAGCAATATCGTGATTTCCTCGAACACCTTCAACAAGGCGCTCGACCAGAAGGATACGCCGGCCAGCGGGTTCGGCGGCAAGATCGAAGTGCGGCCGCCGGTCGGTTATGCCGCGAATCTCCGCCTGGGTGCCGACTACCGCCAGTCCGAAGGCGACCTTGCCGAAGATCGTTTCAATGCCGCTTCGGGCGCGTTCACCGGGTCGCGCTTCGCCGGGGGCACCAACAGCGATCTCGGGTTCTATGCCGAAGTAGATTACTCGCTCGGACCGGCGCTGTTGACGGGCGGAGTGCGGGCCGACCGCTGGAGCATTCGCGACGGCTATCACCGCAACCTCAATGGCTCGGGCGGAGTGATCGAGGATTCGCAATTTGCCGACCGCTCGGGCTGGGACGGCTCGTGGCGGGTCGGCGCGACGGTCGACGTGGCGCGCGGCGTGCGCCTGCGCGCCGCCGCCTATACCGGGTTGCGGCTGCCGACGCTCAACGAGCTCTACCGTCCCTTCGTGGTCTTCCCGGTCACGACCAACGCCAATGCCGCATTGAAGAACGAGCGGCTCGAAGGGTTCGAGGCCGGGATCGATTTCATCCTGCCCGAAGGCGCGGAATTCTCGCTCACCGCATTCGACAACCGGGTCGAGAATGCGATCGCCAATGTCACGCTCAATGCGACGACCCGCGAGCGTCAGAACCTCGATGCAATCAGCGCCCAGGGCCTCGAATTCACTGCCCGGCTTGGCGGCGACGGCCCGCTCAGTTTCTTCGGCACGCTGACCTATAGCGACGCCAGGATGGAAGGCAGCGGGGTGCAGGCCGCGCTCGATGGGTTCCGGCCGCCGCAAACCCCCGAATGGTCGGCCAGCGCGACGCTGAGCTACGAACCGCAGGACGGGATGCGCTTTGCCGCCACGCTGCGCCATGTCGGCGACCAGTTCGAGGCCGACGACGAAACCGACCTGCTGCCGTCCGCGACGACGCTCGACCTGTTCGCGCAGGTTCGCTTCTGGCGCGAGCTGAGCCTGGTCTTCCGGGCCGAGAATGTATTCGACGAAACGATCGTCACCCGTAATCAGGGCGGATCGATGGATGTCGGCGCGCCGGCGACCTTCTGGGGCGGTCTGCGCTGGGGCTATTGAGCGGCCTCAAGTCTCAGTGAATCTGGCCCTGCCGACCGGCAATATCCAGCGCCACGCGCGGGGTGGGGTCGGCGTCGGCCCAGCGCGAATCCTTGCGCAGCACGTCGCCGATGACCTTGTAGGCGAACAGCATCAGCATCGCGCCTGAATCCGGATCGTCGGTCAGCGCCTTCACCGCGGCAAGATCCATTTGCCGCTGTTCGGGATCGCGTTCCTGAAGCATGCGCTTGTTCTCGGTCGCCGCCGGGGTGACCACGTCCCAGAAGATCCGTCGGCGTTCGTCGGAGAAGCGGTCGAGAATGCCCTCGTCTTCTTCGCCGCGCAGGACAGCGCCGATCAGGTCCGCGGCGATCATTCCGGTCCACACGCCCGAGGTCAGCCCCAGCCCGCCACAGGGATTGGTCGCGTGCGCGGCATCGCCCACCAGCACCACATGGCCCTTGCGCAGCGTTTCTCCGGCGCGCTGGTGCAGCATGTAGGGACTCCATGAGACGATCTCGTAATCCTTCGAGCCTTGCATGAAATATTCGTAGCGCTGGTGGATGCGCTCTTCGCAGCTTTCGACCGGCAGCGCCGAGTCTTCCATATAGGTGCAGCGCCACAGCCCTTCGCGGTCGAGCTGGGCGATCACCGCCATGTTGACCGGATCGCACACGAAATTGGCCTGCTCGTAGCCGATTGTGCGGAAATCGAATTTCACATTGGTGGCGACGAAGCGCTCGGGCCAGGTCATCCCGGCGAACTCGATCCCGGCAAGGCTGCGGACCGTGCTGCGCGCGCCGTCGGCGCCCATCAGCCACTTCGCACGGAACTGCTCTTTCCCTTCCGGCGTCTCGACCGACACCGTAATGCCGTCGGGACCGTCGGTGAATGCGGTCACGCGATGGTTGAAGAGGACTTCGACGCCAAGCTTCCTGGCGTGCTCCATCGCCACCCGCGCGACTTCGTGCTGCCCGGCATGGAGCTGGTAATCGTAGGGAATGCCTTCGATCGGCTCGGTGACGACGACCGAGGTGTAGCCGAATTCGGGAATGTGCGTGCCGAAATTGCGGTTGATGAAGCCGATCTCGAGCAGTTCTTCGAGCAGGCCGAGCTCTTCGAGGATCAACAGGGTCGAAGGGAAATAGACCGCCGCACGCGGTGAATTGATGATCTGCGGCTCCTGTTCGAGCACGGTAACGCTGGCTCCGGTTTGTGCCAGCGCCAACGCGCTGAGCATTCCCACCGGTCCTCCTCCGACCACGATCACATCCTGTCTTTCAGCCATTTCGCGTCATCCCCTGGAAATCTCGGTTTCCTTCTCGGTGATGAATTCGAGCAGCGCCGGTTGGCCGTTCTCGATCGCTGCGAGTGCGCGCTTAATCGCCGGAACGATTTCGGAAGCCTCGGTCACGCGCTCGCC
>NZ_DBNHSF010000100.1:0-1754 GCF_057143545.1 Candidatus Andeanibacterium sp. | reverse complement strand
GAGACAATCGCCAGCCGCGCCACGACCATTTCGGTCCCCGGCAGCTGCAGCCCGGTGTAGATCGCCAGCGGCAGGGTCCGCGTTTCGCCCGGAATGTTCGAAACGAAAGTGATCGTCGCGCCGAATTCGCCGATCGAACGGGCGAAGCCGAGCACCGCCCCGGCGAGGATCCCGGGGACCGAAAGCGGCAGGGTCACGGTCCAGAAGGCATGCCAGCGGCTTGCCCCGAGCGTGCGCGCGGCCTCGACCAGCCGCCGGTCGACCGCTTCGATCGACAGCCGCATCGCCCGCACCATCAGCGGCAGCGCCATCACCGCCGCCGCCAGCGCCGCGCCGGTCCAGCGGAACACCAGGGTCACGCCGAACCACTCGTAAAGCAGCTCGCCGACCGGCCCTGTCCGCCCGAACAGGACCAGTAGCAGCCAGCCGGTCACCACCGGGGGGACGACCAGCGGCAAATGCACCGCCGCGTCGAGCAGCATCCGCCCCGGAAACCGCCGCCGCGCGAGCAGCCAGGCCAGCCAATAGGCGAGCGGCAGCGTCGCCGCCATCGCCACCAGGCTGACCTTGAGCGAGAGCCCAACCACGGCCCATTCCTCGGGGCTGAGCAGCAAGGTCAGGGCTTCCGAAAGCCGTGGCGGGCAAAGATGGCCTGGGCTTCCCCGCCGGTCAGGAAATTGCGGAACGGGACGGCGTCGGGATGATCCGACGAAGCCAGCACCGCGACCGGGTAGCGGATCGGCGGATGGCTTCGGGACGGGAATTGCGCGACGACGACGACCTTGTCCGAAGCCAGCGCGTCGGTGGCATAGACCACGCCGAAATCCGCCTCTCCCCGCTCGACCAGCGTCAATGCCGCCCGGACATTCTCGACCGGCACAATGCGGTCCCCGGCGGCTTCCCAAAGACCGAGCCGCTCGAGCGCGGCCCTGGCATAGCGTCCGGCCGGAACTGCCTCCGGTTCGGCAAGCGCCAGCCATTTCCCGGCGATTTCCCGTTCCCACGAAGCCTGGTCGAGCCGGAATTCGCCGCTCCGCCTGACGTCGCCGGGTTGGATCAGGACCAGCGCGTTACCGAGCAAATCGGTGCGCGTGGCGGGGCGCAGCAGCCCCGCCGCTTCGAGCTCGTCCATCCATGCTCCGTCCGCCGAAATGAAGATGTCGGCCGGGGCACCGCCTTCGACCTGGCGGGCCAGCGCCGAACTGGCGGCATAGGAGATCACCGGCGGGTCGCGCATCCGGACCGCCCAGGCCTCGGCCACCTCGTCGAGCGCGCCCTGCAGGCTGGCGGGAGCGAAAACGACCGGGCCATCGGGTTCGCGGCTGCACCCGCCAAGCAGGAGCAGCGCGGCAGCCAGAATCGAGGGGAACCAACGCATGGCTATTGCTATATTCGAGCATATATAGCACGTCCAGCCGACTTATCGCGCGCTTCTGCGAAGGCAGGAGCCTCAGGCCCGAGGTCCCCGCCTTCGCGGGGACTCGCAGATGGGGATGGAAACCACTGAGTTGTGAGCGTAACCAACCACGCATGGCCACCCTCAAGCTCAAGCTCCAGCTGATGCATGGCGGCGAAATCGCCATGGGTCCGGGCAAGGCCGAACTGCTCGACCGGATCGAGGAAACCGGCTCGATCTCGGCCGCCGCGCGCGCCATGGGCATGAGCTATCGCCGCGCCTGGCTGCTGGTCGATGCGATGAACCGCTGCTTCGCCGAACCGCTGGTCGAGACCCGTCCCGGCGGCGGCAAGCAGGC